>JALWSW010000061.1 GCA_027080125.1 Campylobacterales bacterium
ATACATACTTTTATACTTGAAAGATCAGGATTATGTTTAAGGGCGTATCCGTTTATCGCATTGTATATTGTCGGCACACCCGGCAGCAATGTCGCGTCATACTTTTCGATGAGCTTTATAACATTTTTCAAATTCCATTGAGGTACAAGAATGAGTCTGGCAGCTATCAAAACTCCCAGATTCAGACCTGCGGTCATTCCGTAAACATGAAAAAACGGCAGAACGCAGAGTATCCTTTCACCCGCCTCTTTCAGCTTGTATCCCCATGCTTTTATTGCATAAGCGTTGCTTATGAGATTTTTATGCGTAAGCATGGCAGCCTTCGGAAGACCGGTAGTGCCGCCGGTATACTGAAACAGCGCAACATCATCAGGAAAAATTTCAACCGGCTTGAGCTTTTCTACTGAAAACAGAGAGGCATAATTTATAAAACCGCTCGGTATTTTTACAAACAGGTTTTTTGCCCAAACCGCAATATTGAGCGGAAACGGCATTATGTTTGATAGTTTTTCGACAATCAGTTTGCCAATATAACCCTTTTCAAGCGATTTATTGAGTTTATTTGCAAGAAGATCGAGCGTTATGGCAAAGCCTGCCAACGAATCAGCAGCCAAATCGGTCAGTTCATTTTCAGTATACATAGGATTGAGTTGAACCACAACCCCTCCGGCAAGCATAACCGCATAGTAGCTTTCCACATATACAGGGCAGTTGGGTAAAAGCAATATAACCCTGTCGCCTTTTTTCAATCCCAATCTCTGAAGACCCGCAGCAAGCATTTGAACCCGTTCCCACAACACATTATATGGCATATCCTGTCCAAAAAATGTTGTTGCTGTTTTTTCAGGATATTTTTCGGCGCTGTTTTTGAGCATATACGGAACGATGTAGTCGGGATAATCGATATGTCTTGGTATATTTGTAGTGTATGCTTCAATCAACTGTTTTTCCATATTATCGCTATACATTAAAATGCTATCTCCTTAACCGAAAGCCCGATATTAACATTGATAAGCTTATAAACTGCCTCATAAACCGGTTTTCCGTTTTTATCGTCTCTTTCCCACCTGGCCGGTAGCATACTCTTTTTGCCTAATGTCAGTTTATCATAATATATATCAGATGCGAGCGGTTTTTTATATGAACAATCTATTAAATAGCTGTCTTTTTTTTCTTTAAGATCGCAAAATCCCGATTGCATCTGTTTTATAATAAGTTTTTCCACATAGGGAAAACTCGTCTGGTCAATCCTTACGCCTCTGATTGAAACAACCCTGCTGTCATCTTTATTCAGCGTCAAATGTATAAAAGAAAAAAGTCCCCCTTTGTGAGCTCTTACCTTGTCTGTTTTCGGATTATAGAAAACCACCGATCCCGAGCTTTTTCCCTTGATTATCTTCATTTTGACATACCCGGGGCGAATATACCAATATCTGTATGTTCTCCAATCGCTTGATTTCCCTTTTCTGTTGTAGTATCTGCTGATAGACTGATAATCATGAATATTCTTCAGTCTGTTTCTCATGGAGCTTACCAGGTCGTCCAATGTCACAGAGTATGCAGTTCCGCAAAATACAAAAAGCCCAAATATCATAAAAATTATCACCTTTTTCACCTATAATTCCCCCTTTATTTATGTTGAAGAGTAAAGGTAATGGGTAATGGGTTTAGGAAAACGATCCGTATCTTTCTTCTTAAACCCAAAACCTATTACCTAAAACCCATTACCAGCCACTGATCCCTTAAAAACAATATTTCGATTGCTTAATCAGCTCATCGGCAATCTCTCTTTTGAGCGATACAAGATTTGGCAACTGATACCACTTATAAAGCTTCATAAGCGCCGATCTCATCATTCGCTGCATATCCCCGGCAGCAGCGGTTGCAACTATCTCCTGAGACTTCTGATAAATCGTGCCAAATAGTCCTGAAACG
>JALWSW010000062.1:0-3062 GCA_027080125.1 Campylobacterales bacterium
TTTTACAATCTCTTTCGGTGTAAGATTCATTTGACTGTCCTTAAAGCGTATCTATTGAAAAATGATCGTCCGTATAGATGCAAATTGATGATGCTATCTGCAGCGCTTCCTTTACAATTTCGGTTGCAGATAGTGATGTATGTTTAACCAGGGCTTTTGCAGCCGCTTGGGCATATTGACCACCCGAGCCAATTGCCGCAATACCGTCTTCAGGTTCCAAGACATCGCCGTTGCCCGATATTATATAGCTGTTTTGTTTGTCAGCTGCTATCAGAAGCGCTTCCAGACGCCGGAGCATCTTGTCGGTTCTCCATTCTTTTGCCAGTTCAACCGATGCCCTTGTAAGGTTTCCTGAATATTGCTCCAGTTTCCCGTTTAATCGTTCATAAAGCGTCAGAGCATCTGCAGTTGAACCTGCAAAGCCGATTAATACATTGTCGTTGTATGCCCTTCTTATTTTTTTTGCGTTCGATTTTGCGATTGTAGCACCCATCGTAACCTGTCCGTCCGAACCAATCGCAATCTTCCCATCTTTTCTGACAGAAATTACCGTTGTGCCGTGAAATTCTATACTCATGCGGAACGTTTGGTCTGTTTATTCTTTTTTATATAAACAGGTTGATCTCCTTTTTTGACCATATCATCATTTACGATACATTCGGTAATTTCTTTCATACTCGGAAGTTTATACATTGTATCAAGCATCTGTTTTTCCATTATAGAGCGCAATCCTCTTGCGCCTACTTTCATATCTTTTGCCTTTTTCGCTATGGCTTTGATTGCCTCCTCTGTAAAAATCAGATTGACATTTTCTATTTTAAACAGTTTCTTATACTGCTTGATAATTGCATTTTTCGGTTCGGTCAAGATTTTTACCAGATCCGATTCGGATAGTTCGTTAAGTGTAGTGACTACATGAAGTCTTCCGACAAGCTCGGGGATTATTCCATATTTTACAAGATCATCAACGCAGACATTTTTGAGCAGCTTCATCTTCTCAGATGCTTTGCTTTTTACTCCTTCGGATTCAAAGCCGATAACGCTTTTTCCCATTCTTCGCGCAATGATATCCTCAAGACCGTCAAATGCCCCTCCGCAAATAAACAGAATATTTTTTGTATTCATCTGAATAAATTCCTGCTGAGGATGTTTTCTTCCGCCTTGCGGAGGCACGTTTGCGACCGTTCCTTCTATAATTTTAAGAAGTGCCTGCTGAACACCTTCCCCTGAAACATCTCTTGTAATAGAAGTGCTTTCCGATTTTCTTGCCAATTTATCTATCTCATCGATATATATTATGCCTTTTTCGGCTTTTTTCAGATCGTAATCAGCCGATTGAAGCAGCCTGAGCAATATGTTCTCAACATCCTCTCCTACATAGCCTGCCTCAGTTAATGTGGTAGCATCAGCCATTGCAAACGGAACATCCAGAATCTTTGCCAATGTCTGCGCAAGCAGCGTTTTACCGGTTCCGGTCGGTCCGATAAGCAGAATGTTGCTTTTTTCAAGCTCAACATCATTTTCTTCGAGCTTGCTAAACTCTATGCGCTTGTAATGATTATAAACGGCTACCGAGAGGATCTTTTTTGCCTCATTCTGGCTTATAACATACTGATTAAGCTTTTCGAATATCTCATTTGGCTTCAGAATTTTGCGTTTTGATTTTTTGTATGTTCGTTTATTGCCCTGTGCGATTATATCAACGCAAAGTTTAACGCATTCGTTACAGATATATACTCCGGGACCTACTACAAGTTTTTCTACCTCATCCTGGCTTTTACCGCAAAACGAACAACGCAGAACGCTGCTTTTCTTCATTTGTCACTCCTGTTTTTTACAATTTTATCAATTATGCCGTATTGCAACGCATCCTCTGCGCTCATGAACCGGTCTTTTTCGGTATCGGAATTTATCTTCTTTTCAGTGTGATTTGTATGTTTAGCAAGAATTTTATTTATATATTTTCTTAGCTCCATTATCTCTTTGGCATGAATCTGAATGTCGGATGATTTTCCGCTAGCACCTCCCATCGGTTGATGTATCATTATACGGGCATAGGGTAGGCTAAACCGTTTGCCTTTTGCTCCTGAAGCAAGCAGAACAGCAGCCATTGATGCAGCTTGTCCTACGCAGATTGTAGAAACATCCGGTTTTATATATTGTATTGTATCATATATTGCCAATCCTGCGCTTATAATACCACCCGGGCTATTGATATAAAGATATATATCTTTTTCCGGGTTATCCGCTTCCAAAAACAGCAGCTGAGCCACGATCGAATTCGCAAGAGTATCGTTTATTTCACTGCCCAGCATGATAATTCTGTCTTTTAAAAGCCTTGAATATATATCATATACTCTTTCTCCGCGCCCTGTTTGCTCTATTACATACGGGATGGTGTTCAATCTTTCTCCTTGTTTTTACTATTTTCTTCGACCTTATTCATATTATCAATATCGGTAATTTCTGCATTTTTCAAGATGAAATCGGAAACCTTTTCTTCGAGCTTAAGCATTCTGATTTCTGATATTCTTCCGGTTTTTTCCATTTCTTTGTAAGCAGTTTTCGGGTCTTTCCCGTAATAAGTCGCCTCTTTTGCAATCTCCTCGGCAATCTCTTTGTCTTCTATCGCTATATTTTCCTTTTCGGCAATATCCATAACGATTAAAGTGGATTTTACACGTTTCTCTGCAATCGGATCAAACTTTTTTCTGAGATTTTCATATTTAAATTCATCTTTACCTTCTATATCAGCACCTTGATATACAAGATTTCTTACGTATGAATTTATCATATTATTGGATTCGGCAACAAGAAGGCTTTCAGGCACATCAAACGGATTTTTTTCTATTAACTGTTCAAAGATCTTCTCTTTGTAAGCGATTTTATTTTGCTCCTCTTTTTCTTTCTTAAGTTCTTCTTTTATATCGTTTTTAAGTTTTTGCATATTTTCGAAATGCGAATCGGAAGGAAGGTTTTTTCCGAGCATATAATATATAAATGCGTCTAAATTTCGCTTGGCAACTTCGCTTGAATTTTTAAGTTTTAAAGTTCCGGAAGCG
>JALWSW010000062.1:3072-7803 GCA_027080125.1 Campylobacterales bacterium
TCAACATCAAATCTGGCGGTTTTCCCTGCAAGTTTTTTATTATAATTTTCAGGAAATTTGATTGAGAAACTTTTCTTCTCTCCGGCTTTCAAGCCGACCAGGTTTTCTTCAAATCCGGGAACCATTCTTCCGCTGCCAAGCTCAATATAGAGGTATTTTCCCGAGGCGCCGCTTATTTTTTTGTCGTTTTCATCATATCCGGTGAAATCAATTGTTACAGTGTCCCCGTTTTCGCAGGCTCTATCCACCTCAACAGTTTTTGCATAATTAGCCCGCAGGTGTGCTAATGCATGCTCTATCTCTTCTTTACCGATTTCCTCCGGCAATTTTTCAAGTTTTAGTTTTTTATATCCTTTGACAGAAATTTCAGGCTTTACGTCAACGGTAAGATCAAAAGTAAGCGGTGAGTCCTTTTCATTTTTGAAATTTGAAAATATCGGGGTAGAAACAGGAGTTATGTTCCATTTAAGCGCCGCCTCTCTAAAACTGTTCTCTACTATCCTTTCCATTGATTTTTTTTGCAACTCATCGCTCATCTTTTCTATTATCAACCGCTTTGGTACCCTTCCGGCTCTGAATCCGGGAAGTTTCAACGATTTTCTCGTTTCGTTAAGACTGATTTGAAAAACCTTGTCAAACTCTCCACGTTCCACAGTTACATGGATAATTTTTTTAGATGGTTTCACATCTTCAACAACCGATTCACTCATCAAAATTACCTCTTACTATTTATTATTGCTGTATGCAACTAAGTCTATTTCCACTTTAACGTTTTTTGGTAGTGTCCTGACGGCAACAGTTGAGCGTGCTGGTTTGACAACTCCAAAATATCTTTCATAAATCTTATTCATTTTTGCAAAGTCATTCATATCGGATAGATAAACGGTTGTTTTTATAACCGATTTTGCATTCAATCCTGCAGCTTTAAGAATATTTATAAGGTTCTTTAGCACCTCGTCGGTCTGCTCTTCAATCCCTTTGGATTTGCTTTTATCTGTACAGATCTGCCCTGAAGTGAACAGAAAATTGCCAGCCATAATTGCCTGAGAATACGGACCTATTGGTTCAGGTGCTTTATCGGTGTTAATTGTCTCCATAAAATCGTTCCTTTTTTGCTTCATTCAAAGATGGTATAAATTTTCTTGCATTATAAATTTCATTTATGTTTATCTCAACCGTTGCAACCTCCTCACTCTTTCCCAAGACCTTCAAAATTTTGCCATCCGGTCCTGCAACCATCGAATTTCCGCCAAGTGCCATATCATAAAGCGAACCTGTTGCGTTTACACCTATGAAAAAGCAGGAATTTTCTATTGCTCTTGCTCGAATCAGGCATTTCCAATGCTCAATTCTTACGCCGGGCCATTGAGCTGGAATCACGGCAATCTGCATCTTTTTAAACGCCTGTTTTCTGAAAATCTCTGGAAAACGAAGTTCATAACAGATGGCTCCTCCGAATATCGATTCCTCCAGCTTTACCGGAGCATACATTTGAGTCCCGGAGGAGAAATATTTTTCCTCTCCGGTGGGTTTGAAAAGAAAATGCTTTCTCTGTTTTTTCCTGAGCAATCCGTTTTTATCTATGTAGAGCATACTGTTATAAATTTTTCCGTCTTCAAACTCAGCCGTTGTGCCTATGATACCCATTTTGGCGTTTGCTGCAAACATTGATAATTTATTGCTAATTTCGCCAAACTCTTTTGCACGTCGCTCTAAAGTTTTATAATTAAACCCGCCATAGAACATCTCCGGTAAAATTGCATAATCTGCTCCCTTCCCGGCGGCTTTATCAAGCGTGTCTTCAACAGTCGTTATATCCACGGGAGCTTCTATTTGCAGCAACGCAATTTTTATTGTCACAAAACCTTCATCTGTATAACTATATCAGGTCGTTTCCGATTAATATTCGTTTGTTTTTTTCTCCCCTTCGCATACCTCTTTGGTTCTGTCCTTCTTTACAACGCCGTTTTCAATGATTCTTGTGCGAACCTTGTGACATGTTGTATGCCTGCTTGGGTTATAGTAGCTGCCCTCCGGTGTTGCTTCAACCTGCTGCCATCCTCCGTTGCCGGTGTTTCGTCTGTATACAACCGGTTTATTTGCTGCAATCGCCTGATTTATGGCGCGCTGTTCTATTGCTCCGATTGCATATCCTGCTGCTCCTCCAATCAACCCGCCGATTATGGCTCCCTGCCAGCGATTGCGTTTGTTTAGCATTGCTCCTATAGCGGCACCGGTAGCGGCTCCAATGGCAGGTGTTCCTACCTGTGGATTGCCATATTCATTTGCGCATCCTGCAACAGCTGCCGAAAAAAACGCAAAGCAAAGAAACAGCACCAGTTTTTTCACACGCATTTTCATTATTACCTCCTTTTTGCGACGTTATGTTAAAATTATCGTGATTTTTCCCTTTTAGTCAAGTGAGATAGCAAATATCTTAAACAAGCAATTTCGCCTCCTCAACTTTGATGGAAATGTAAGCATAATTGACGAAGCGGGTTCTCCGGCAATCTATTTTTTTCTAAAAATAGCAATTATTACGTATGAAATCTTTTATCTGTAGTCTCTTATCCACTCAATCATATCGTCTATATCATCGATTTTATACTGCTTTTTTTCGCCAGTTTTGCGAATCTTTGCCTCTATGAAACCGGATTTCATCCCTCTTTTGCCAACTATCACCGTTATCGGGCAGCCCAATAGATCGCTGTCGGCAAGTTTTATTCCTGCCCGTTCGTCCCTGTCATCATAAAGGGTCTCAATATCTGCCTGTTCAAACTTTTTGTAAAGCTCTTCGGTAAAATCTATCACCTCCTTATCGTTTCCGAGCGAAAGCAGGCTTATCTTAAACGGAGCGATAGAGCTTTGCCATATAATTCCATATTTGTCATGAGACTGCTCGATTGCAGCGGCGGCTATTCTTCCTATGCCTATGCCGTAGCAGCCCATTAGAAAATGCCGTTTTTTGCCGTCTGTATACAAAAACCCAGCATCCATGCTTTTGGAATATTTATCGCCAAGTTGAAATATATGACCTACCTCAATGCCGCTGGTAATATTCAGGCTACCGCCGCATTTTGGGCAGGGATCGCCGCTTTTTACGTTTCTGATATCGAAAAATTGATCAACCTTGAAATCTCTCGGGTAATTTGCGTTTATGAAATGCTTATCCTGGATGTTTGCTCCGCATCCTGCATTTTTCATCTCTTTTATTTTGATATCTGCTACAATCTTTATATCAGGAGCGCCCACCGGGCCCATAAAACCGGCAGGAAGCAAGAGCCTGGAAAGCGTTTCCTCCGATGCCGGAGTTATCTCCTTTGCGCCAAGCTTACGAGCGAGTTTAATCTCATTAAGCGTATCATCTCCTGCAAGAAGCACCATAACCGGCTCTTTATCTGCCTCAATCATAATCGTTTTTATCAGTCTGTCCTCCGGAGCATTTAGAAATCGAGCAACCTTTTCAATTGTTTTGCATCCGGGCGTTTCCACCGTTTCAATAGGTTTTTCTTGCTGGTCAGTTTGCCTGATTTGCCCTGCAACCGCCGCTTCGATATTTGCCGCATAGCTGCAACTATCGCAATATGCAAGTTTGTCCTCACCCACCTCGGATAAAACCATAAACTCCTCTGAAACGCTCCCGCCAATGGCACCTGAGTCAGCTTTCACTATTTTGTAATCAAAACCGATTCTATCAAATATCCTGATATAGGCATCCCGCATTTTTTCATAGCTTTTTTCCATCGATTGCAAATCGGCATCAAAACTGTAGGCATCTTTCATAACAAATTCCCTGGCGCGCATAACGCCGAAGCGCGGTCTTATCTCGTCCCTGAATTTGGTGTGAATCTGGTATAATGTCTGAGGAAGCTGCTTGTATGACTTCAGAAATTTTCCGGCAATGTCGGTTATCACCTCCTCGTGAGTAGGACCGAGAACATAATCGTTGTCCTTTCTGTCTTTAATTCGGAGAAGCTCTTTGCCGTAATGCTCCCATCTGCCTGATCGTTTCCACAACTGCGCCGGCTGAACTATTGGCATAACAATCTCAACCGCACCTGCTGCATTTAATTCTTCCCTGATGATATTTTCTATTTTTTGTATGATACGGGTGCCAACTGGCAAATAGTTGTATATTCCGCTTGAAACCTTGCTGATTAGCCCCGCTCTTATCATTAGCTTGTGAGAAATAACTTCTGCATCTTTGGGATCTTCTCTTAATGTATAAAAAAAATATTTGCTTTGACGCATTCTGCCTCCCTGCGTTATTTTAAAAGTTTTTTTGTATATTTGTTTTGAGGATTATTATAAACCTCTTTCGTGTTTCCCGACTCAACTATCCTTCCATCGTAAATAACATAGACTCTTGAGGTCATAAAATTTATAAGCTCAAGATCGTGCGAGACGACAAAAAAGCTTATATTGTTATGTTCTTGTATCTCAAAAAGCAGATTGACGAGCTCAAACTGAATTGTTGCATCAAGCGAACTTGTTGCCTCATCGAGCACCAGCAGCTTCGGATCTGCAATAAGACTTCTTGCTATAGCTGCGCGCTGAGCCATACCGCCTGATATTTCGTAAGGCTTTTTTGACAATATGGAAAGCGGCAGACGCATCCTGTCAAAGAGCAGTTCTATCTTCTCTTTATCATATTTCATAGAAAATCCGTTAAACGGTTCTTTCATGCTTTTCCCGATGGTTTTTGTGGGGTCAAACGAGTTAATCGGATTT
>JALWSW010000063.1 GCA_027080125.1 Campylobacterales bacterium
GGAAATTGAGTATGCAAAGCGCTGCGGAATAGATATACCTATCACGAAAGCATCCCCGTACAGCATAGACAAAAATATCTGGGGAATTGCAATTGAATGCGGGGTTTTGGAAAATCCTATGAACAGGGCACCTTCAGATGTATGGAGTATGACAAAAAATCCTGAGGATGCGCCTGATGAGCCTCGCGAAATAACCGTAAGTTTTGAGAAAGGCAAACCGGTTGCTATTGACCGAAAATGCGATACCCTTTTGAATATAATCAAACAACTAAATAGCATAGCCGGAGAAAATGGAGTTGGAAGGATAGATATGGTTGAAAATCGCCTTGTCGGCATAAAGTCGCGCGAGGTATACGAGGCGCCAGCAGCAATAACGCTGATAGCTGCGCACAAGGCGCTTGAAGAGCTTGTTTTTGATCGGGAAACGCTTCATTTCAATAGTCTTATGAGCTCCAAATACTCCGAGCTTGTATATTACGGTTGGTGGTTTTCCGATTTGAGGAAAGCGCTTGATAGCTATTTTGATTCACTCCAGCAGTATGCAACCGGAAACGTGAGGTTAAAATTTTACAAAGGAATGTTGAGCATAACAGGAAAAGAGTCGCCCTATTCGCTCTATAGCGAAAAACTTGCTACGTACGGAGAAGGCGATAATTTCAAGCATATCTACGGAGAGGCGTTCTGCTATTTATGGGGACTTCCGTTGAGAGTCAGGGCAATGAGCAATCAAGATAGATGAAATACGGTGAAAAGGCGATAGAGGCTGCCAAACTTGAGAGATGGCAGAACAATGTTACCGGTCACGATTACACTATAAACCTGGAATTTCCCGAATTTACCTGTCTTTGCCCGCGCTCGGGTTATCCCGATTTTGCAACAATAAAAATAGAATATATTCCGGATAAATATTTGGTTGAGCTTAAGTCTCTGAAGCTTTATCTGAATAGCTACAGAAACAGACATATTTCTCATGAGGATGCATCCAATATGATATATAATGATCTAAAAAAGACACTTGAGCCCAAATTTATTCGGGTAATCGGCGACTTTGCTCCCAGAGGCAACCTGAAAACGGTTATAACTGTATCAAGCGAGACTGATGAAATCTCACCTATGGCAGACAGACACTCCGGAAAAAACGATTAAAGTCGGAGCGATTATCGGGAGATGGTTGAGATTATCGACAAAACGGAAAAATGTTGTGATCTTTTTGAAAGGCAAGATGGGTTCAGGAAAGACCACACTTGCAAACGGCATAATTTCTGGTATAGGTATAAACGGTTTTGCCGGAAGTCCCTCATATACATTAGTTAATCAATATGCAGGCAAGCTGAATGTAAATCATATCGATCTATGGCGATATGCTTCCGGTGCTGACCCGAATCTGCTGATTGAGGAGCTTTCTGACTATATGAATGGGGCAATTACAATTATAGAATGGGGTGAGCGGATAGAAAAACTGATTGATAAGCATATCGATATAAATATAGCAGGAGAGGAAAAACGAACAATAGAACTGTATGTCCGATAGACGGCAACACAAGGATTTATGCTGTTATAGGTAATCCGGTTTTTCATTCAATGAGTCCTGCTATACAAAACAGACTGTTTAGAAATAAAAATATAAATGCAGTGTATATACCGATCCAAACGGATAATCTTTCAGATGCTGTTGCTTTTGTAAGGTCAACGCAAAATTTCATGGGCGCAAACATAACCATACCGTATAAAAAATCGGTTATTTCTTTTTTGGATGCTGTTTCTGAGGAGGCCGAACTTTGCGGAGCGGTCAATACGATATACAAAAAAAACGGATCGCTTTGCGGAGCCAACAGCGATATTGCCGGATTTTCCGATGCATTAAAATACGATCTGAAATTTGATGCCAAAGATGCC
>JALWSW010000064.1 GCA_027080125.1 Campylobacterales bacterium
AATCTTGATTGTTGATGAGAGTTCAATGATAGGTGAAGAGCTGCTTGAGTATATCCAAGAAGCAATCGAGGACGGAAGAGTGACAGTTGTTTTATTTATCGGAGATCCTTATCAGCTTTTACCGATTAGTAAAGGTGATAATCTTATCTATACTCTACCACAAAGCTATGCACTCAAAGAGGTTGTCAGACAGGCAAAAGATAGTTACATTATACAGCTTGCAACAGAACTTAGAAAAAGAATCCAATCAAAAAACTATATCCCATTAGCAGAGCTTTTTTATCAACATGTGTCTGATGATATGGCCTTTTTCCATGATGAACAAGAGTTTATGGCAGATTTTTATAAGAATAACAACTGGTATGAGGAAGATAAAATAATAGCGACACATAAAAACAAAGATGTCGATGGTTTCAACAGACTAATACGTGCAAAATATTGGGAACAAAAAGGTGTTGACAATCCTCAGGCACTTCTTAGTGGAGATCAATTAAGATTTAACAGCGCATACAGCACCAATGATATCACCCTTTATCATAACGGTCAAATTGTAGAGATTCAAAGTGCCGAGTTGAAGTACCATGACGCACTGCAGATTCACTATTGGGAGTGCAAATCGTATGGTCCGACATTTAGAGTAGTTGACCCTATGAGCTTTAATGCATTTAACACTAAACTCTCTTCAATTGCTAAACGCGCAAAACATGCAAAATATCCAGAGAGAAGAGATTTATGGAAAGCATTTTATCAAGCAAAAAATATGTTCGCAGATGTACAGTACATCCATGCATCGACTATTCACAAACTCCAAGGAAGTACCTATGATGTCTCGTATGTAGATCTTTTCTCTTTGTGCAGTAACAGCTACAGCAGTGACGATGAAAAATATCGATTAGCTTATGTAGCAATTACAAGAGCGAGAGAAGATGTGAAAATTTTCTTGCCAGAACCAGATAGAACAAATGCCAATATGACAGATATGGATATGGAACAAAACTTCAGTCAAATAGATGCTTTACTCAAAAGCTTAAAAATATAAAACCAGACACTATATGTCCTACGCTTTTTATACAATTACGCAATCAAACGGAGATAAATTATGAAGACAAAGATTAAGATAAACATACCAAAACAAAAACAAAGAATTACTTGGGGATTTAGCCCTGTAACACGAGTAAAACCGAGTAAAAAGCGCTACAGCAGAAAAAACTACAAGGTAGAACTATAAATTATGGAACTAAAAATCGCAACGCACAATGGCATCTTTCACGCAGATGAAGTTACAGCAATCGCACTTTTAAAGCTTTTTACTGATGATAATATTTCTGTACAACGGCTCAAGCACGATACAGAAGATTTTTCCAAGTATGATATGGTCATTGATATTGGAAGAAAATTTGATGGCAAGAAGTATTTTGATCATCACCAATATAAAGGCGGTAAAAGTAGTGCCGGACTTATTTGGGAGTATTTAAATCAGGGAATCAACTATCCAAATATTACCAAGCTTATTAAAATGGTCGATGCAAATGATGTAGGTGTCATAAAAGCCAAACCATTTGAATACCCTTCTTTGATAAAACATTTCAACTCTAACGGTGACATATACAGTGATGAGCAAGATCTATGTTTTACCAAGGCAGTAGATTTCGCCTTTACTGTATTAGAATCTATGCAACACAATGAAGATGCCGTAGTGGAAGCACAAAGCATCGTCAATAACTCTTTTTATTTTAACGGGAATAAAAATATAATTGAGTTAGACAGGTACACCCGCTTCTGGTCGAAGTATATCAATGGACAAACAATGCCAAATATTAAAGCTGTGGTGTGGGAAGACGAAGCAGATAATAGCTGGAAAGTTAAAATACCATCTAAAAAACCAGGG
>JALWSW010000065.1 GCA_027080125.1 Campylobacterales bacterium
CGCCATATTCAGGCAGCAGATATGAAATCTGATTAAACAGATCCGATGAATCGGTCCCCATAAAATGGCCTATAATCCGCCCTTTATAGCTGTATCCGGTTTTGTATATATGATGGATATACCAAACCTCAGTCGTTCTTGCGTATTCAATCCGATAGCTTATGCGTTCTAATCCCAATATCCTCGGCAGATACAACCCACTTAGAAACGCCCAATGACTCGGCAAAATACCTGCCTGATCTTCTCCGTCAGCCTCTAAATAGAGTTGAACCGGCTGAAATTTGAACGGCAAAGTAATCTTGATGTCACCGCCTGCTCTCTGGTCTCCCGCCTCTACTCCTGATACATTCTCACCCTTTCCGGTAAAGCTTTTTAACCATGTTTTCAGATTTGACGATCTTCCTTTTCCTCCGAGCAAAGCGGTTCTTTCAATTCCGATTTCTAAAAACGGAGCCGGCTTAAAATCCAGTCTCAGACCCCAAAGATACGGCTTGGACACTACTCTGTTGCTGTCAAGCTTTCCCGCAAAGAATGTCGCCTTAAACAGTCCTAGATATTTTAAAAATCCCGGCAGAATAGCAGGAATCGGATTTGACAGTCCAAAAGAGCTCAAGGCTTCCGGATTATCAGACAACAAAAGCGACCCGTTGCGCCCCGGTCCCCACCATCTTTTCATTTTTCCATAGCTGAAATCGGCTCCGGCAAGATTAAAAACGGCATAGCCCTCATTGAGTGTCACTCTTTTTGATGAACCGTAAGCATGCAGTTCGGGATTAAGATAGAGAGAAAACCGCTTGTATCTTGCCTCCGAACTTATCCCAAGAGTTATATTTCCGCCCTTTTTATAGCTTTTTCCGTTATTATTATAATCAACCTTAGGGTTGTCCGAATCTTTGTAAACAAAGCGTGTATATAATGATTTTATCGGCTTGATAAAGTTTATGTCTTCCTTATATTCATCAAGCCTTTTCCCCAAATTATCGACAAGATCTTTTATAAATCTACTGCTTTGTGCAGAATTCAGGTAAGCCTCATTGTAAAGTCTTATAGCATCATCTATGCTTATCGGTCTGCTATCAAGAAGTCCGCTTTTTATAACGCCTTCAGCTTCAAGCCGGTCGAAAATTTTATAGGAATAATCGCCAAGCGGAAGATAGTTTTGGGCTGCTGAATATCGATTAAAAACAGTGACAAATATGGTGCAAAAAATTATCGTTTTAAATATTTTAAACAACCTACTCATTTTCATTAAAACTAAAACAGCGTCAGTATCTTTGCTGTGCCAGCAAGATTAAACAGTATCTGGGCAATATCTTTTGTGGTTCTTAGCCATGGAGATTTTGCAAGCTTGTAGGGTACCACAACCGTATCTCCGGGTTCAAGATCGGCAACCGAACTGTTTTCCCATCTATGCAGTTTTTTGTTCCATCTGAAACTGTAGGAATTCTCATTAGCCCTTACCGCTTCTCCATCAGCCTTGATGATAAACACCGAATCGGTGTCTGCCTGTTTTGTATATCCACCGGTATGATCAATATAATATTGATAATCTTTATGAGCCTTATATAACAGTGTTTCCTGATTAAATACCGCTCCGACAACACTTATTGTGTTTGGATTTTTTGGAATAAACAGGCTGTCACCGTTTTTAAGCACAATATCGGAAGCTGTGCCTTTCAATCTATTCGGATACGATATTCTTATAACAACTCTGCCCGTAGGTTTTGCCTTGCGAAGTGCCTGAAGAAACCTTCTTCTCTGCTCAACGGCAACCGAAGCAATCTTTGCCTCACCTGCCGTAGTAGCGGATGCAGCACTCGCTTCGCTGACCGTAAGCAATTCGGTCTGAAGCTTGTCAATTAGTCTGTTCAGATATTCTTTTTGAAGCTTTTTTACAGATTCTCTTGTAAACACTGCTCCGGGCAAATAAGCCCTTTTTGTAAAACCTCCGGCGCGGCGGATCAGCGAAGAGAGATGTTCTCCATCCCTTATCGCGTATCTACCCGGATACATAACCTCACCACCAATTGTAACATATGCTGGCCTTTTCCATTTAGCCACATTTTTCACTATAAGATAATCGCCGTCTTTTAGAAGGATGTTATCGGAGACAACTCCCTCGAGCGCTTTTTCAAGATTGATATCCAGAATAGAGGTAACCATACCACTTTGCTTCGGAATTCTTCGCGTCAGCTCTGCATCTTCCAGATTCGCGTATCTTTTCAATCCACCGGCAAGTTTTACAAGATCAGATACACGCATATTTGGCAAATAGATATATCTGCCCGGATTGTTTACGGCTCCTGATATCTGGACCGTTTTTTTCGGCATAACACTCCATTTGTTAAACACCATAATTGTATCATACGGTTTAAGCAAAAGATTATCTTCTGATTTATGATCAATAAGTAAACCTCTTAGGCTGAAACTTCTGTATTCATAATGATTATCGGCTGGTATTAGCCGTTTGATGATAGCATAATCCATCAATGTATCAGGCAGAAGATCGTCAGTAGAATGCAGAATATCCGATACTCTCATCTTTGGTTTCCACTGGTAGCTGCCGGGCCTGAATACATTTCCCTCAAGTTTTACGCTGTTGACAACGCGCGGCACAACCGAAAAAATCTTTACTATATCACCGTCTTTTAAGGCAAAGTCATTAAATTTTAATCTGTTTTGCGCAGGTATATCAAGAACAACCTGAAGATTATGGTTTTGTATTCTTTCTACCTGAATCTTTTTCTCCCATGCAGTAGGCAGCAAGCCGCCTGCAAGTTTAATAAGCTGACCAAGTGTTCTTTTTTTCTTCAGTTCGTATATTGCTGGTCGTTTTACAAAGCCAGCAACTCCTACAAGCGGACCGGATAGCGGCACAAAGACGATATCGCCGTTGTGAAGTATAAGGTCATTGGCTTTATCACCTTTCATCAGGAGATTATACAGATCCAGTCTGCTGATAACTTTGCCCTTTCTTTTGAGCTCTATATCTCTCATACTTCCTATGCCGTTTGGACCGCCAGCTGCCATAAGCGCATCGAGTATGGTTGACATGGCTGTAAGATTAACCGGACCCGGCGATCTTACCTCACCCAAAACGAACACCTGAATCTGGCGCAGTCTTCCCAGCGTGATTGCAACATTTGTTCCTGTAATCCGTTTTGCCTGGCTTGCAAGAAATGCTTTCATTTTGCCATATTTCATTCCTGCCACGGTCAACGGACCTATTTGCGGAAAAAGTATTCTGCCGTCTTGTGCCACCTTCATCGTATATTGCGTGTTGATTCTGCCCCACAAAAGCGCTTCAATCTCATCACCCGGACCTATCACATAATCATTCGAAACAGGCTGAGCAGGAAGCGGTTTGACAAACCGTCTCTCAAAAAGATTGTATCCAAACGGTCTCAATTTTTCATTGACCCTAAGTGCCCCCGATTTTATATGCAGGTTTCTTTGATAGACAGAATTGATATTAATATTCTTTTTTCGTTCGGAGGATTTGTTCCGAACCGTTTGAGATTTTTCGGTTTGAGCGTTTTCCTGATTAGGAAAACCGCTTTTCAGCTTTGATTTTATCTGATTGATAACATAAGGGGTCAGTCCGCCGCCTGATTGTATTTGCTGCTTTATGGCCTCTTGCTGGGCAGGGCTCAGCTGCTTTGCGGCGGCGGCTGCGGCTGCCGGAGTTATACCCTGAGGAAGTTCTGTAATAGCCGAACTGACATTAGAAGCGGAGGAACCGCCTAAGGGTTCTGCGAAAGCCACAGGCAACATAATTATCATAATAAAAACTACAGCCATACTTCTTAAAATCATCCTCATCGCTCTTCCTCCCCTGTTACCTGTTTCCTATCATCCATACCAACATTGCTACCAGAAATATCCGTTCTTTTCCTTGCATTTTTGATAAATTCAACAAAAAACAGTATAAAGATGGATAATATCAAGGATGTGAGAAAAGCTACAACCACGATAAGTGTTCTTTTAGGTTTATACCGTTTTTCCGGTGAGTAAGGCGGATCAACAACCTTGAATGCAAAATTTTCGCTTACCTTTGCCGTTGTTATTGTTGCCATATTGCTGGCAATAAGTTTATATAACGATTGTTGAATCGTAGGATCGGCCGTTTTAAGCAGCTCTTTTTCCAAAATTGCGTTCTTTTTCTTTGCTATACGAATCGCCTCGGCAGTCAGATGATTTTTGAGGGTAGCAATAATATCGCCTAACAATCTGTCCGCCATTTTGGGATCGGGATATTCTATACTCATATCGATGGTACCCAATTTTTTATCCTCGCTAACATCGAATATCTCGCCCAAGGCTTTTATACCATCGTCCATATCGGGAGTCAGTTTGAGCTTTTTTGTGCTGGCGGAGTCTCCGCCGATTTTGGAGCGAATTTTTGCAACAAAAATCGAAAACGCTGACGGCTTTTTCCATCGATTCTTTTTTTTATCCCAGTTTTTATAGAGCAGAATCGGCAAAAGATGATACTTTTCTATCACCTCTTTTTTGAGTACATCGGATTTTAGAAGCGCCAATATTTCTACCGACCCTGCAGATGTGTGAGGCGAAATACCTGCAAGCGATGCAAGAGACCCGAGAGAACCAAGAGAACCAAATCTGGATGTATCCTGACCCACAGGCATTATCACCGTTTTGCTTTTGTAGATATTTGTCATAGTAAGTGAGAGTATCGCCACAACAACAGTTATGCCTACCGTAAAGGAAATTACAAATTTTTTATATCGCGCTACCGTTTGCCACAGCTCAATTAAATCTATCTCATCCTCATCGTGAATTGTTTTCTCGTACTCGTATATGATACACCCCCTGGCTCACTATTTCCGATTTATTGTGCAGAATAACGCTCTTTTGTCAACTAAGATTCTGATACATTCCGATTGAAAGTTTTGATTGCGATACCAGGAAAGTGCGGGTAGAAATTAATGCAAAAAGTTTGTATAATCTGCAACAGATAATTTAGGAGGGAATATATGATATCAATTGCCAATTACCGTTTATCGGCTTCATTCGGTAAACAAGAACCTGAAGAATGAAAGGTATAATTTTAGCCGGTGGCAACGGTACAAGATTATATCCGGCTACGTTGCCTATAGTCAAACAGCTTTTGCCGATATACGATAAACCTATGATTTATTATCCTTTGTCCATATTGATGCTTTCCGGAATCAGAGAAATTTTGATAATTTCCACCCCTAAAGATTTGCCTCGCTTTCAAGAGCTCTTTAAAGATGGCTCTCATCTGGGCTTGAGGTTGAGCTATATTGAGCAGCCCAAGCCAAACGGATTGGCAGAAGCTTTTATATTGGGCGATAATTTTGTAGGAAATGACAATGTGTGTCTGGTTTTGGGTGATAATATTTTTTATGGTCACGGACTCTCTGAGATGCTTGAAAAGAGTGTTAATGTTGTAAAAAATGAGAATAAAGCTATTGTGTTCGGATATTATGTAAAAGATCCCAACAAATATGGTGTTGCCCAGTTTGACAAAAACGGTAATGTTATAGGCATAGAAGAAAAACCCGCAAATCCAAAGAGCAATTATGCAGTGACAGGTTTATATTTTTATCCAAATGATGTTATTGAGATTGCCAAAAAAATAAAACCAAGCAAACGGGGAGAGTTGGAAATCACATCAGTAAACCAAGAGTATCTTGAACAAAAAAGATTGAAGGTTGAACTAATGGGGCGAGGCTATGCATGGCTTGACACTGGAACGCATGAAAATCTGATAGATGCCGCACGATTTATCCAAACTGTGGAATTGAGACAAGGGCTAAAGATTGGCTGTATTGAAGAGATTGCGTATTTGAACGGTTGGATAACAAAAGAAGCGCTTCTTGAGCGCGCCAAGCCTATGAAAAAGAATGCATACGGAAAGTATCTATTAAAGATTGCAGAAGAGGAATGAGAATGAAATTTATAAAAACCAAGATTTCCGATGTAGTAATTATTGAGCCAAAGCTGTTTGGAGATAACAGAGGATATTTTATGGAAACCTTTCGAGCTGACAAACTGGAGGCGTTTTTAGGCTATAAAATAAACTTTTGTCAGGACAACGAAAGCAAAAGCAGAAAAGGCGTTTTAAGAGGACTTCATTATCAACTGCAGCCATTTACCCAAAGTAAACTGGTTAGAGTGATTAAAGGCAGTGTAATAGATGTTGCGGTAGATATCAGAAAAGATTCTCCCACTTTTGGAAAATATGTTGCCGTAGAGCTCAGTGGTGAGAACAAAAAGCAGCTATTTATTCCGAAAGGGTTTGCACACGGGTTTTTGGTTACAAGCGACGAGGCTATATTCACCTATAAGGTAGATGCTTATTATGCACCCGAATATGAAAGAAGTATTCGTTTTGATGATCCGGATATCGGAATCGATTGGAGCTTTCCAAAAGAGGAGATGCTGCTTTCGGAAAAGGACAAAAGCGCCCCTTTTTTAAGCGCTGATATGGGTTTGGTTTTATAGACTGGATTGCTTCACTCACTTGCGTTCGCTCGCAATGTTCCATGTTAAAAGTCAAGCGATTTTGCAATCTTTTTCAAATCTTTTTCAACAAAGTCAGGGCCAAGGACTGTTGGTTCTTCAACACCCAGTTGAGACCTGACCCTTTACTTTATTTGAATTTTGCAATTGTGACGCCGCTACCACCCTCTTTTGGTTTACCGACGCGTATTTCCCCAATAAAATCGCTTTCGCGCAACAGCTCGACCGTCATATTTTTTAGCGCTCCAGTACCTATTCCATGAACAATTATCACCGAATCGGCACCATTTAATATTGCATTGTCAAGAAACCTAATCAGCTTCTCCCTTGCTTCGTCAATATGCATTCCGATAAGGTTGCACGATAGTTGATAATCTGTTTCCTGATAGTTTATCTTTAAATTTGAAACAGGTTTTTTACGACCTTGCACTCTGCATGCTTCTTTTTTATCAATCCAAACCTCTTTGCCGGAGCTGATAATCTTTATTTTATCCTGTTTAATTTCTACAATCTCGCCTTGAATCGAAGTTCCTTTAATATTTGCCGTCTCTCCGATGAGAAATTTTTGTGAATTTATCTTTTTATCGATTTTCTGTCGATTTTCTTGCTTTAGCTTTGAGATTTCTCTGTGAAGATCGGGAACACTTTTTAGAGAGCGGATTTTCTGCTCCGCCTCTTTTATTATATGACTTATTTCCTTGGCTTTTTGTCTGCTTATTTCCTCCTGCTGCTTTGCAAGTCTAATTCTTTCTTCTGAGAGCGCTTTTGCTTCTTGTTGCTTTTTCTCGATTATCTCTTGCAGCTTTGCTGTTTTTTTCTTGTAAATACCGATTTCCTCTATCAATTGACGCATAAACTTTGATTCTGTTTGAGCACCGTTTTCTGCTGAGGAAACTACCGATCCTGGCAAAAATCGACTTGCTATATCAAGCGTATGACTTTCGGCAATCTTTCCATATTCAAGTTTATAGGTAGGCATAAGTGTATTTTTATCAAAACTGGCTCCCGCAATCTCTATGCTATCTTCAGATTCGCTCAGCGCCCAAAGCGGCACCCGGGCAAGATGCGTTGAGCAGACAAAGCTGATTCTTTTTTTTGTAAGTGATTTGAAAATAGCTATTGCAAGATTGCCCCCTGCCTCAGGATCGGTGCCTTCGGTAATCTCATCAATCAAAGCAAGCGAACCGCTGGTA
>JALWSW010000066.1 GCA_027080125.1 Campylobacterales bacterium
TATTATAAAACGATTATCACTCAGGCATACTTGGCTTGTGTTTCAACCCGTAGCTGTAGGGGACAAAAATTATCCTGAGCAGATACACAAAATATATAAGCTGGTTTCGGAAAATCGCTTTTTAAGCGGTTTGAAAATGACAAGATTTATTCCCCAGGTGCATAAATTATGTAATATCAAATAACAGGAGGTGGCTTTATGGAAGAAGTTTATATGTCGGTGCCTTTTGAATACAGGGCGACGGATTTAAAAGGTATCCGCAAAGATTATTCCGTGTATCCGGTAATAGGTGAAAACGATGAACTATGGTTTTCGTTTTTTCATGACGAGATTGCCAAACTTATTTCTTCTGTTGGTGATTATCTGTATATATTGATGCGTTTAACATCTTTTGTGGGCAGCGCAAAAAAAACGTTTCTTATCGGGTTTGTCAAACCGGATGCTTCATCGCTGGAAGATTCTTTTCGCAGATTTAAGGCAAAACAGATGCACATTTTGAATGAGAATGACTTTCTTGATATAACCGAAGAGATAGCAAATCGGGGCATAAACAGAAGGGCAATGAAAAGCAACAGCGTCAATCATCCCGAATACAAGGGTATATTGACAGAATGGTTGGGCTATTTTGAAGATAAGCAGAACGATTCTGCTCGATTTATCGAAAATATTGTAGGGCGGTTAAAATGAAACGATACACTCTGGCATTGATAGGTCAAAAAAGTTCAGGCAAAACAACACTTGCCGAGCGGATACTATTTGAGACGGGCAATATAAGCAGAATGGGAAGTGTTTCGGAAGGAAATACTACGAATGATTATCATCGAACCGAAGTTGCACGCGGATTTTCCATTCAGTTGTCTCTTTTTCATTTTAACTGGAACGATGATTTATACTCAGCCATTGATACTCCCGGGTATTCAAATTTTATAGGGGAAGCGCTTTCAGGCATCTGGGCTGCTGATAACCTTATCTATGTGGCTGACAGCAGTGACGAGCTTAAAGCCAATGGATTTCGCCTGCTGCAGGAGGCGCGAAAACGTTCTTTGCCAATGCTGATATTTATCAACAAGCTTGATGCGGAGCGTTCAAATTATGAAAAATGCTTTGAGTCAATCAGATCTGTTGAGGATAAAGTTGTGCTTATGCAGCTTCCGGTTGGCAAAACAGATTCGGTCGTCAATCTGCTTTCAGAACAATTTCCCGATGAGGTTTCCGAAAAAGCATTGAAGATGAAAGAAAAACTTATCGAATCCATAGTTGAGACTGATGATGATTTTCTCGAAAGATATCTGGAAGGTGAAAAGATCGATGCGGAAGTATTGCGCGAGTTGTTAAGAAAAGATGTGAGAAAAGGTGCCGTCTATCCTACTTTTGTCGGCTCGGCTTTAACGGGTATGGGAATTAAAGAGCTTCTTGAGGCTGCCTCAAGGTGGTTTGTCAGGGCAGATGAAAGATTGATAGATGTGGATGAAACTCAGCGAAAACCTGACGGGACTCTTATAGCTTCGGTATTTAAAACCTTTAACGATCCAAAGTCGGGGAGAACAAGCTGCATAAGAATATTCTCCGGCCAGATGAGTTCGGATTCAACCTATTACAATGTTTCAAAAAAGACACCGGAGAGAATAGGCACTCTGCTTAGATTGCAGGGTAAAAAAAGTATTCCGGTTAAAAAGGCTACCGCAGGCGAGTTGATAGCGGTCAATAAGCTGAAGGAAACATTGACCGGTGATACCCTAAGCGATGCTCAAAACAATATTGCGCTTAAGCAGCCTCAGATGCCACCAACATTGATACGATATAAAATATCTGGAAAATCAAAGCAGGACACTGAAAAGATAGGCGGATATCTTTCTAAGATACTTGAGGAGGATATAAGTCTGAAATTCGGAAAAGATTCCCGAACGGGCGAATTCATACTTTCCGGTATGGGCAAACTTCATATTGATATAACAGCGGAAAAACTGAAAAAACGATATGGCATCGAAGTTATAACCGAACTGCCGAGCGTTCCGTATAAGGAAGCGATAAGAAAAGAGGTAACTGTTCAAGGCAGATACAAAAAACAGACTGGCGGACACGGTCAGTTCGGAGATTGTAAGATTGTTGTAGCTCCGTCGAAAAGCTATGAAGACGGGGTGATTTTTGTCGATGAGATTGTCGGAGGGGCTATTCCGCGGCAATATATTCCGTCTGTGGAAAAAGGCGTAAGAGATGCGTTGCAAAAAGGAAAACTGGGAGGATATCCGGTTATCGGGGTTTCGGTAAGATTGATTGACGGGTCCTATCATCCGGTGGATTCTTCTGATCTTGCTTTTCAGATGGCAGGCCAGATAGCTATCAAGAATGCTCTGGAGCAAGCCAATCCTGTTTTGCTGGAGCCGATTGATAAGGTTGAGATTAGCTGTCCTGAAGATTATGTAGGAGCGGTAATCGGTGATCTTAACAGCAGACGCGGAGAGGTTGTAAATATGAGGCATGATGAGGAGATTCAGGGATTCAGAATCATTGATGCGAGAATGCCCGAAGCCGAGTTGCTTAATTATGCCCCGGCTTTGCGTTCGCTTACAGCCGGCTTCGGACGCTTTATTTATTCTTTTGAAAAGTATCAGGAGGTTCCGGATCAGATAGCAAAAACGATTTTAAAATCGGAATAAGACGTTTTTTATTTCAAAACGGGAAAACGGAGGAATATTTGCTTGATACACAAAAAGAGTTTTTAGAGAATAGAAATCCTGAAAAAGATGTATGGAGAATATTTAAGGTAATATCCGATTTTACAGATGCATTTGAGACTCTGGACAAAATAGGACCGGCAGTTTCAATTTTTGGAAGTACGAGGGCAAGGCAAGACGATTACTATTACAAAAGAGCTGTGCAGCTATCCAAGAAACTTGTTCAAAAAGGTTTTGCGATTATTACCGGCGGAGGCCCCGGTCTTATGGAGGCTGCAAACAGAGGAGCCTGGGAAGCCGGAGGGGTGTCGATCGGTTTGAATATTGAGCTTCCAAGCAAACAAAAATTGAACGATTATGTAAATATTCCGCTTGATTTCAGATATTTTTTCACCCGCAAGGTGGCATTTATCAAATATGCGGTGAGTTTCATAGTGTTTCCGGGCGGATTTGGAACGCTGGATGAATGTTTCGAAAGCCTGGCGCTTATACAAACCAAAAAAATTGGTGCTTTTCCGGTGTTTTTGTATGGAAAGGAGTTTTGGAAACCTATGAATGGAGTTTTCGAACAACTGTTGGAAACGGGGTATATAAGCCAAGCCGATATGAATCTCTTTAAAATAACCGATGATGACAATGAGATATTAAATTCGCTTTCGGCAGCCTTTTATAACAACAGTTCAAACAATAATGAGAAGGAATGACGGATGTTTATCGTGGCCGACCTCTTGACAAAGTAATTTTAGATGCATAAAATTATTTCTAATTAGAATTTAGATTAAATTTTGCGTTTTATTAATATAAAAAGATTGAATACAAAATGCCTGAAGGGCATTGATTATATTTAGTTTTGGTTTTGTGATGTTTAAGATTTCTTTTGGAGGTTAGCTATGAGGTTAGTGTTTGAGAAGATGGAATCTATTATTCCGCAGTGGCGTGACAGGGTTAAAAAGTTGGTCAAAGAGCATGGCGACAAGGTTTTAAGCGAGGTGACTGTTGCCCAGGCTTACGGCGGCATGAGAGGTGTTAAAGGACTTGTCTGTGATACAAGCTATCTTGACCCGTATGAAGGGATACGTTTCAGAGGTTATACAATTCCTGAGGTTTTAAAGCTTCTTCCAAAGGAAAATGAAGAAGCTTATCCCTATCCGGTTGGTCATTGGTATTTGCTTTTAACCGGAGAGGTTCCTACTCGGGAGATTGTGGATTATCTTCAGGGCGAGTTTCACAAACGCCAGATAGTTCCTAAATATATCTGGGATCTGATTGATTCGGTACCGATTGATACCCATCCGATGACACAATTTTCCACAGCGATTCTTGCTCTTCAGAGAGAATCTATTTTTGCCAAGGAGTATGAAAAAGGAATCAAAAAGACAGAGTATTGGAAACCGTTTTTTGATGACTCGATGAATCTTCTTGCAAAATTACCCGTGATTGCTGCTTATATATACAGACGCATCTATAAATCCTATACACCGATTGAGCCATCTGCTACACTTGATTGGGGAGCTAATTTTGCCCATATGATGGGATATGAAAGCATAGAATATAAAAATCTTATGAGGCTTTATCTTATCCTGCACAGTGATCATGAAAGTGGCAATGTAAGCGCTCATACCAATCATCTTGTCTCATCCGCGCTTTCGGATATCTACTATTCAGTTTCCGCAGCTATGAACGGGTTGGCAGGTCCTCTTCACGGTCTTGCAAATCAGGAATGTCTTAAATGGATTCTTGGTTTGATGGAAAAATTTGGCGGCGTCCCAACTGAAGAAGAGATTGAGAAATTTGCGTGGGATACGCTGAATTCCGGCAAGGTTATACCGGGATATGGGCATGCGGTTCTGAGAAAAACCGATCCGAGATACTCTGCTCAGAGGGAATTTGCCTTGAAATATCTGCCAGATGATCCGATATTCAAGACCGTGAGTAATGTATATAAGGTTGTTCCGGGGGTGCTTCAAAAACATGGTAAGGCAAAAAATCCGTGGCCGAATGTTGATGCTCATTCAGGAGCCCTTCAATATCATTACGGGGTGGTTGAAACCAGTTTCTATACGGTTTTATTCGGTGTTTCTCGCGCACTTGGCATTACCGCCGAGGTGATTTGGGACAGAGCGCTTGGGCTTTCAATCGAGCGCCCAAAATCTGTTACAACAAAGCAGATTGAGGAATTTGTTTCAGCTTAAGCAGAAAAAATAGGCTAATCTGTATCGGATTAGCCTATTAAACTTTTTAGAGGTGAGATTATGATTTCAAATGTAAAATTAAGTGTAATTGGCGCTGGTCATGTGGGTGCCACTACAGCGATGCGTGCCTTGGAGAAAAATCTGGCAAAAACCGTTGTGTTGCTTGATATTGTTGAGGGACTCCCTCAAGGCAAGGCTTTAGATGAGATGGAAGCGGCACCCATAGAAGGATTTGACGGCGAACTTATAGGCACAAACGATTATAAAGACACCGCTGATTCGGATATTGTGGTTATTACCTCAGGACTGCCGAGAAAACCGGGTATGAGCAGAGATGATCTGCTTGAAAAGAATGTTAAAATAGTCAAATCAGTTACCGAGCAGGTTATGAAATATTCTCCGAATGCCATCCTGATAATGGTGACAAATCCGCTTGATGCCATGGTTTATACGGCAAAAAAGGTCAGCGGTTTTGATGACAGTCATATTATAGGTCAGGCAGGATGTCTGGATTCAACCCGTTTTTCGCGATTTATCGCATGGGAGGCAGGATGTTCTGTCAGAAATGTAAACGCTTTTGTGCTTGGCGGACATGGCGATACCATGGTTCCTCTTGCGCGCTATTCGACGGTCTCAGGTGTTCCTATAACCAAACTGTTCAGCAAGCAGCGTGTTGAGGCGATAATAGATAGAACAAGAAAAGGCGGCGGCGAAATTGTTAAGCTGCTTAAAACAGGAAGCGCATATTATGCAACAAGTTCTGCAATTTGCCAGATGATACGGGCAATATCGCTTGATACAAAAGAGATTATGCCGTGTGCCGCGGCTTTGCACGGAGAATATGGCGTTGAAGGGATTTTTGCCGGAGTTCCCGTTAAACTTGGCAAAAACGGGGTAGAAGAGGTTGTGGAATTTGATCTTACCGATGAGGAAAAAGCGCTGTTTAAGGCTTCAGCCGATCATGTAAAAGAGTTGTGCGATAAGGTTGACAGCCTGGGACTTCTTTAGAAGCTTATCGAAAGGAAAAATGAAGTACAGAATAGAAAAAGACAGCTTGGGCGAGGTTAAAGTTCCTCAGGAAAAATACTGGGGTGCTCAGACGCAAAGGGCGCTTGAGAATTTCAAAGTTGGAAATGAGAAGATGCCTATAGAGGTAGTTCACGCGTTTGCCATACTAAAGAAAGCTGCGGCAATAAGCAATTTTAAGCTTGGTGTACTTGATGAGAAGATTAAAGATGCAATTTGTCAGGCAGCACAGGAGATAATAGAAGGAAAACTTGATGATCAATTTCCGCTTCCGGTATGGCAGACTGGCTCAGGAACAATGACTAATATGAATGTAAATGAGGTAATTGGAAACAGGGCAAGCGAGATCTTAGGTGGCAGGCGAGGAGAAAAATCTCCAGTGCATCCAAACGATCACGTAAACAAATCGCAATCTTCCAATGATACAATGCCCACTGCAATGTCGATTTCAGCTACAAGCGAGATTCTGAATTCGCTTTTGCCCAAGATAAAACTGTTGAAGGATGCCTTCGATAAAAAATCCAAAGAATTTGAAGATATTATAAAGGTTGGAAGAACTCATCTTCAGGATGCGACCCCTTTGACTCTTGGACAGGAATTCTCAGGTTATGTAAGTCAGCTTGAGCATGCGATTCAGGCTATTAAAGACAGTTTGCCTCATCTGAAGGAGCTTGCCTTGGGAGGCACTGCTGTTGGAACCGGACTTAATTCTCCCGAAGGATTTGACAAGCTGGTAGCAGAGGAGATCTCAAGAATTACAGGAATCGATTTTATAACTGCACCCAACAAATTTGAAGCATTGTCAAGTCATGACGGGATATGTCAGGCAAGTGGAGCGCTAAAGGTTTTGGCATGCGCCTTGAATAAAATAGCAAATGATATACGGATTCTTGCCTCAGGTCCCAGATGTGGGATTGGCGAGATAAAAATTCCGGCAAATGAACCTGGAAGCTCGATTATGCCGGGCAAGATAAATCCGACTCAGTGTGAGGCTATGACACAGGTCTGTTCTCAGGTGATAGGCAACGATGTTGTAATCAACATGGCCGATTCCGGTTTGGGTTTGCAGCTCAATATGTATAAGCCGGTACTCATATATAACTTGTTGCAGTCGATAAAACTACTGGGCGATATGTCTGAATCGTTCAGAATGCATTTGGTAGAAGGAATAGAAGCCAATAAAGAGAAGATAGCATATTTTCTGGAGCAGGATCTTATGCTTGTTACACCTCTTGCCAGAGCAATCGGTTATGACAAAGCATCCAAGATTGCCAGACTTGCCGATAATGAAGGCTTGACTTTAAAAGAAGCAGCTTTGAGGCTTGGTTTTGTTGATGAGTATCAATTTAATCAGATAGTTGATCCAAGCAAAATGATTTCTCCTTATAAATCCAAATCATGAAACAAAACTGTATTTTTCCTAAATCAGAACCGCCGTAATCATTTTTCTGTTTCAAGATAAATAAATAGATTAGTGTATAATTTGGGAGGTTATATGTCTTATTATCGTCCGCCTGCAAAATATAGATGGAATGCAGGTTTTGTAGCATGGCTACTGCATCGTATTACAGGATTGTTGTTGATACTCTATCTTTTTGCCCATGAATGGCTGATTAGTTCTCTTCAATCCAAGAGCTCTTTTGATGCTGCGATGAAGGCAGTTTCTTCGCCGCTATTTAAACTGGCGGAGATCGGTTTGTGGGCAGTGGTTATATATCATGCTGTTAACGGTATAAGGGTAATTTTTGTAAACTTTTTTCATGCGGCAGAAC
>JALWSW010000067.1 GCA_027080125.1 Campylobacterales bacterium
GGCTTGAAACCAGCCTTGATTTCCAATCAGATAATCCAACGCGACCGCTATGCAGATTATTTATGTACATTGGCAATTATTGCCTCAACTATTGAAAAAATAGCCACTCAGATAAGACATTTTTCAAGAACCGAAGTTTCGGAAGCGGAAGAATTTTTCCACAAAGGGCAGAAGGGCTCCTCGGCAATGCCTCACAAGAAAAATCCTGTGTTATCGGAAAATCTCTGCGGTCTTTCAAGAGTCGTAAAAGCAAATGCAATGGTTGGGCTTGACAATGTTGCACTTTGGCATGAGAGGGATATAAGTCATTCTTCAGCCGAACGGGTTGTGCTTCCTGATAGCTCCATATTGATAGATTTTATGCTTCACAGATTAAATGAGATAGTCTCAAATATCGTTATTCACAATGAAAATATAGAAAAGAATCTCAATTTGACCAACGGTTTGATCTATTCTCAATCTGTTTTGCTTAAACTTGTAGATAAAGGGGTAGATAGAGAAACTGCCTACAGATGGGTTCAGTCCAACGCTATCAACAGTAGAAACAACTTCAGGGAGGCAGTTATGAAAGATAAAAATATCGAAAAATATTTAAGCGCCGGTGAACTTGAGTCGCTGTTTGATCCTCAAACCCAACTGGTCTATGTTGATTATATTTTTAATAATCTGTTTGGAGATCAAGATCAATGAAAAGAATTGCGCTGTTGCTGCTGTTAATTACTATGCCGTTTATTAACGGGTGCGCGGTTGCTGTGGTGGGCGCAGCCGGAGCTGCTGCCGGATATGAAGCTCATAAAGCAGGCTATAGAATCAATATTACAAAGGAAACGCCTGGGCAAAAACCGGTTGAAAAAAATCAAAAAAAATAAGGAAGAGTTATTATGAAATTATCAGAAAATGCTTTAATAGTTTTGTCAAAAAGATATCTCATGCGCGATGAAAACGGAAAGGTTATCGAGAAACCTGAAGATTTGATAAAAAGAGTAGCGGAAAATATTGCTCAAGCCGATAGCAAATACAAACAGGATGTTTCTTTGGCTTTTCAGAAGTTTTATGAGATAATGGACAATCTGGACTTTTTACCAAATTCTCCAACACTTATGAACGCAGGCAGGTCGTTGCAGCAGCTATCGGCATGTTTTGTGCTTCCGGTTGAGGATTCAATGTCAAGCATTTTTGATGCGGTAAAATATACCGCTCTTATACACCAATCAGGAGGCGGAACCGGATTTTCATTCTCGCGACTAAGACCAAAAGGTGATATTGTTAAATCCACGATGGGCGTTTCCTCAGGACCGGTTTCGTTTATGAAGGTATTCAATGCTGCAACCGAAGCTGTCAAGCAGGGCGGGACTCGTCGCGGAGCCAATATGGGAATTCTGAGGGTTGATCATCCTGATATTGAGGAATTCATAGATTGCAAGACTAAAGAGGGTGAAATTTCAAACTTCAATATCTCGGTTGCTCTGACTGACGAATTTATGAATAAGATCGGCAAAAAAGAGGATCTGTATAATCTTGTAAATCCTCGCACCGGTAAAACCGTAAAAAAAGTATCGGCGAACAAGATTCTTGAAAAGATCGTTCATAACGCATGGTCAAACGGTGAGCCTGGCATAATATTTATCGATAGAATAAACGCCAAGCATCCGATTGATAAACAGATAGAAGCCACAAACCCATGCGGTGAGCAGCCGCTGCTTCCGTTTGAATCGTGCAATCTGGGCTCTATCAATCTGGCAAACTTTGTAAAAAATAAGAAAATCGACTACGAAAGACTTGGCAATGTCGTTGATATTGCGGTGCATTTTCTTGATAATGTCATAGATATGAACAAATATCCGCTCAAGCAGATCGATAAGACAAC
>JALWSW010000068.1 GCA_027080125.1 Campylobacterales bacterium
CTGTTGCTATTAAAAGTTTATCATAGGCTGCTTTATCTATCTGACCTTTGCAATAAACAATCTTGTTATTCCGATCTATCTCGAGTGCCTCGGTTTGGGTAATCACATCGATATTCTTCTTTTTAAAATATTCAACCGATCTTCCCAAAAGAGTCTTATAGCTTTCGATCTCATCTCCGATAAAGTACGGCATACCGCAGGCCGCATAAGAGATAAACCTTCCCTTTTCAATTACGGTAATTTTTCCATCTGTTTTGCTTCTGATTCTGTTTGCTGCCGAAAGTCCCGCCGCATCCGCGCCAATGATTAGGTAATTCATACCGCCTCCTGTTGTTTTTCTGTTTATATAATATCATTGAAAACTGATCTTTTTCAATTAAATTAAGCTATATCAATAATTTATGTCAATAGGAGGCAGTATGCTTTTCAGTGAATTGAAGATAGCGAATCTGACGCTTAAAAACAGAATAGTTATGAGTCCGATGTGTATGTATGCCTCAGATGATGGAAAGGTAACCGACTGGCATATCGTTCATTACGCTACAAGGGCAGCAGGGGGAGTCGGTCTGATTATCACCGAGGCAACAGCGGTCAGTCCCGAGGGGCGGATTTCAGATAACGATTTGGGCCTATGGGATGATGCTCAAATTAGCGGATTTGGCCGGCTGGTTGATACTGTGCATCTTTACGGATCAAAAGTAGGGGTTCAGCTTGCCCATGCCGGAAGAAAATCAGAAGCAGCCGGAGACCCGATCGCTCCATCGGCAATCAGATACAGCGACCAATACAGAATGCCAAAAGAGGCAACTACCGATCAGATTGAGCGTATTGCAGAGCAATTTGTCAGCGCGGCAAGACGCGCAATTGCTGCGGGGGTAGATCTCATAGAGATACACGCAGCGCACGGCTATTTTATCAATCAGATGCTCTCGCCTCTTACAAACAGGCGAACCGATCAATACGGCGGCAGCTTTGAAAACAGAAACCGGTTTTTAGTCGATCTGATAAAGAAGATAAGAGAATTCTGGAGCGGGCCTCTGCTGGTAAGGGTCTCGGCTGAGGAATATGAAAAAGAGGGAAACCATATTGAGCAAACCTTAAGAACCGCTGAGCTTGTCAAAGCTGCCGGAGTCGATTTGATAGATGTAAGCTCAGGCGGTTTAACACCAAAGCTGCCTGAAACATACCCGGGCTATCAGGTTGGGTTTTCAAAAAAGATAAAGAAGACAGTAGGCATTTTGACAGGCGCAGTGGGATTGATAACAACCGATGAGTATGCTGAAGCAATACTGCGAGACAAAGCCGCTGATCTGATATTTTTGGGAAGAGAGCTGCTGAGAAACCCTTATTGGGCGCTTTTAGCGGCAAACAAACGCGGAATAAGTCTTTATCCTGACTCATACGAAAGAGCCTTCTGAAATTGTCAGAATTCAGATATTCACCCCTGAACGATTCCTATGTTCTTATTGCAGACAACAGGAGCAGGCGACCTGATGTGTTTAGCGAAAAAAGGAATAAGATCATCGATTGTCCGTTTGATGAGGGAAATGAATCTATGACACCTGAGGAGGCTTATGCTATTCGCGAACATGGCAAAAAGAACGGAGCTGGATGGAAAATAAGAGTTGTTCCGAACCTGTATGCACCGGTTTCAAAAACTGTCCCGGAAAGCTGCGATTCAGAATATTTTAAAATTCGAGACGGTTGCGGATATGCAGAGATAATAATAGAAACGCCGATTCATAATCAAACGATGGATAGTTACAGCATCAATCAGTTCGAACTTTATTTTCAAGCGATTATTAACAGAATCGTTGAGATATCAAAAGATAAAAGAATAAAACTTATTCAGATATTCAAAAACAACGGGCCTGACAGCGGAGCAAGCCAAACTCATCAGCATTCCCAGATTATTGCCATACCGTTTATTCCAAAAGAGATAGTCAACAGGTTCAAACGATTAAAAAGATATTACGAGAAAAACGGAAGTTCATATTTTTACGACCTTGTGGAACATGAGGTTGCCTCAGATAAAAGAGTCGTACTCAAAAACGCCGATTTCGTGGCAATCTGTCCGTATGATTCCAAAACCCCTTTTGAAATTATGATTGTGCCAACCGGTAATATGACTTCGATGATTTTTATGAATAATCAAGAGATTGTTTCGCTTGCTGAAATATTCAAAAAGCTGATGGCAGCCTTGCGCAAAAAACTCAGGGATTTTTCATTTAATATAATATTCAACGAACCGCCTTTGAGATACCGGGCAATTGAGAAGTTTTTCAGATTTTACATAAATATTATCCCGAAATTAACCGTGCAGGGAGGCTTTGAGCAGGCTACAGGCATATTTATAAATCCACAACCCCCGGAAAAAGCGGCAAAAGAGCTGAGGACTGCTTTAAATTATGGTGCCGAAGGCCGGACTTGAACCGGCACGGGTATGCCCCACTACCCCCTCAAGATAGCGCGTCTACCTGTTCCGCCACTTCGGCATCACGGTTTTCTACCACAGTAAAAAAGATATGTCAAGAGCGATTTAGCTGATTGTTTCCTGTAATCTTCTGAAGATAATCTCCGATGATTGTGAAGGAGAGCACCGTTATCAGTATTGCCAATCCCGGAAAGAGAGTAAGCCACCAAGCTATGGAGATATAATCTTTTCCTTCGGATAAAATTGAACCCCACGAAGCAATCGGAGGCTGAACGCCTATACCAAGAAAACTGAGTGCCGATTCGGTTAAAATTGCGGCTCCTATGCCCAGAGTTGCATTGACTATGACAGGCGCAAGGCTGTTTGGAATAAGATGATGAAGCAAAATCTTCAGATCCGTTTGACCTGCCAGGCGACTGGCAAGCACAAATTCAGCCTTTTTGAGCCTCATAACCTCAGCCCTTACCATTCTTGCCACACCCATCCAGCTTGTAAGTCCGATAATTATCATAACATTAGTTATGCCGGGTCCAACATAGCTTATTACCGCAAGTATCAGAAAGAACACCGGAAAAGCCAAAAACGCATCCACAATACGCATAATAACCGCATCAATGATACCGCCTTTCAAGCCAGCTATTCCGCCCAAAAAAACACCTATAACCGTTGAGATACCGACCGCTATTAAACCGACCTCAATTGAAACCCTGCTTCCGTAAATCATACGGGATAAAAGATCCCTGCCGAGTCTGTCGGTTCCGAAAAGAAATTGAGAAGAAGGCGATGCGAGGATAGAATTATGTATCTGATACGGATTATAAGGGGCTATGACAGGCGCAAAAATAGTCACACAAAGAATAAAAAAAATATATGCAGCAGAGAGTTTAAATGTTAAATTGCTCTTTTTTAAACTATGCAGTAAAACTCACCTTTCCTGCTGTGCTTTACCTCATAAAGCGCTCTGTCTAATCTTTCCAAAACCGTTTCGGCATTATCATTCTTTTTTATAGTTGTAACCCCGCAAGAGGTTGTGACATTAAATAGTTTATCTCTGTATCTGTATTTTATATTGTTTATGCCGTCTAAAATCTTTTTACCAACTTCGCTTGCTCTGTCGTTGTTCGTTTCAGGCAAGAGAACGATAAACTCATCTCCTCCGTAGCGATAGACTCCGTCAGATGCCCTGAGGTTATTTTTTATATAACTTGCAATTGATTGCAAAACCCTGTCGCCTACCAGATGGCCATAAGTATCGTTTACATATTTGAAATCATCAAGATCAAACATCAGAATAGATGCAACCCTGCCGTAGCGCTGCATACGACTCAATTCACTTTTTAAATCGATGTCAAAGAGTTGCCTGTTTCCAATTGTAGTAAGGTAGTCTTGAAGCGCCAGACCTTCAATCTTCTCTATTATACTCATCTCATTTATTACAATATGCTTTGCGCTCTCTATATGTTTTTTTAGAAGTTGATTGGCTTCCTTTATCGCCTTTATCTGACCTACAGCCTCTTTGCTCTTTTTGCCGGCATCCTCAAGATTAACTATCATATCAAGGTGGTCGGAAGATTTCTCAATCACCTGATTATGCTGCTTTAGCGCATCTAATATCTGACCGGCGGCATTATCGATGTTTTTTGCAATATTATTCAGACTTCTGTTTTGGCTTTCGATATTCAGGTCTTCAATCAGTTCTTTATAATCGGCAATTCCGTTTTCTTTTGCACATATTTTGAAATACAATCCGTATGTTTCCGGAATCAAAAGCTTTCCCTCTCTTGTTATTCTGGAAATTGTATCGTTTGCAATTTTTGCTACCAATTCTTTTTTACTCATCAGCATCCTTCAAAATAACTTCACCTGATATCACTTTTGAGAATTTTCCATCGGAGTCAACAATCAGGTATCCGTTTTTATCTATTTCTTTTGCAATACCGCTTACAAGACCTCCCGGTGTATTGATTGCTACCCTCTTGCCGAGTGTGTTGTTGTTTAATCTCCAATAAGAAAGCAAACTATCCACACCGATTATAATATTTTCAAATCCTATGTCAAGCTTTTTGACAATCAGGGAAACAAATTCCATGGGATTGATGTAGATTTTTGACTCGGACAGAGAACCATATATCCTATTATCGTAAAGATCGATGCCTATACCTACGGCAAGATAGGTCAGATCGCTTCCTTCGGTTTCTGCCTCAATAAGAATGCCGCATATCTTTTTTCCGTTAAAAAAGATATCGTTGGGCCATTTTATTTTAGTGAAAATCCCGTAATGCTCCTTAAGCAGTTTCGATATGACAACAGATGTGGCGAGATTAATCAACCCCAGCAATTTTGCAGGAAAATCAGGTCTCACAACAATCGTCATATAGATGCCTTTGTCAGCTTCTGAAAGCCAGACCTTTTTTCGCCTGCCTCTGCCTGCGGTCTGTTCTCTTGCAAGAGCAATTACATTTTTACCGCTTTTATACGCTTGTTTTGCTAGATCCATAGTTGAGCTTACGCTCCTTTTGAATAATATCTCCTTTGCAAGCCATTTGGTTTCGGGAATATTGTAACCACTTGGCCAAAGACGGGTCGGTTTGCTGGCCAATCTGTAGCCTTTTTTGCGCAATGCCTCTATTTCGTAGCCTTCTCTGATTAGTCTTTGAATTCTTTTCCATACCGCAACCGTGGAGATATTCATAATCTCGGCAAGTTGTTTTCCCGAAATAAAAATTCCTCTGTTTTCAAAAAGCAGATCAATGATGTTCTTTTGCATATAGCTATTATTTGCTTTTGTCCTAAATTGTCAAATCGGGCGTTTGACATTATGGTTTAAAATTTAATATAATTAATGTTTATGCAAATTCAAAAAACATTTGAAAAGATTAGAAGCGGACTGAGCAAAGGGGCTGTAATAAGCCTTAAGATAGCAGCCTATACATTTCCTCTCTATATCTTTGTGGATATCTTAAATCAGATCGGCTTCATAACGAAAATAGGAAGGTTTTTTGCTCCGTTTATGAGGCTTATGGGGCTTCCCGGTGATGCATCGGTTGTTTTGTTGACTGGATTTTCTATAAATTTATACGCTGCTATTGCGGCTATGGCGCCCTTGCATCTTACAATCAAACAGATAACGATAATTGGCTTGATATTGGGGATAGCGCACAACCTTTTTATAGAAACCGCCATTCTCTCACGTGTCGGCGCAAAAGGATATTTTGTTGTTTTAACGCGCCTTTTTGTAGCCTTTTTTGCGGGAGGAATGCTTAATCTGCTATGGTGATAGACATTTTTCATTCACTGACCGGTGCATTATATCTTACACTTAAGTTGTCGGCTATTATCATAGTCTTAACAATTGTTTATGAGATATATGAAAACTCAAAATTATACAGAACTGCAAAACAGCTTATCGGAGTGCCGTTGAAAAAATTAGGTATCTCATCAAACGCATCAATCACAATGATTACCGGGCTATTGCTTGGAATAGCTTACGGATCGGCAATCCTTATAAAAGATTCTATGGAAAGCAAGATGAGCTATACTGATATTATTCTTTCGGCAGTATTTCTTTCAATTTGTCATGCGGTAATAGAGGACACATTAATTTTTGTCGCAATAGGTGCAAACGGCTTTATTCTGCTTGCAAGCAGGACGGCATTGGCTCTTATAGCTGTGACAATATTAAACAGGACATTAAATAAATAATGAATAGTCAACGATAAAGATAAACAAGTAAATTAAGATTTTATAAATTTTTAACTTGACTTCAATTTTAAAAATTATATACTAACTAATTGGGGTATTTTGCGTAAATTTTTTCTTAATATTTTCCTTGCAAAAAGGAGGTCATATGGGGGTAAAACGTAGGGAATTTCTAAAGTTAACCGGGCTGATTTCTCTTGGCGGTTTTCTGCCTTCGGTTAAAGAGGCAATGGCTGCCTCAATTCCGCTTCACAAAAAAATGGCAGAGTCTCCAACCATCTGTCCTTATTGTGCTGTTGGATGCGGTCAGATTGTCTCAAAAAGCGGTAATAAGCTCTTAGATATTGAAGGAGATCCCGATCATCCGATTAACAGAGGTGCGCTCTGCCCAAAAGGTGCCGGCAGCCGGCATCTTGCCGATAATCCAAGACGCATCACCGAACCGCTTTACAGGGCTCCGGGTTCAGATCACTGGGAGAAAAAAAGCTGGGACTGGATGCTTGACAGACTTGCCAAAAGAATCAAGAAAACAAGAGATGAGACGTTTATAAGATTTGACAAAGATGGCTATGAGGTAAATCGAGCCGAAGGTCTGGCTTATCTGGGAGGAGCGGCACATAACAATGAAGAATGCTACGCGGCGGTAAAGTTTGCCAGAGCGCTTGGGGTTCCGTGGCTTGAGCATCAGGCAAGAATATGCCATTCATCAACAGTTGCAGCGCTTGGAAACTCGTTTGGAAGAGGGGCGATGACCAATCATGTAATTGATATGAAAAATTCCGATATGTTTCTGATCATGGGTTCCAACGCCGCGGAAAATCATCCGCTCACATTCAAGTGGATTACCGAGGCGGTAGAAAAACGGGGTGCTAAAATAATATCGGTTGATCCGCGTTTTACCAGAACCTCGTCAAAGGCACATTATTTTGCCCAAATAAGAGCAGGCACCGATATTGCATTTTTAGGTGGAATGATTAAATATATAATCGAAAACAAAAAATATGATGAGTTTTATGTAAAAAACTACACCAACGCCGCCCTTCTGATAAATCCTGATTTCAAAGATACCTCCGAACTGGACGGGGTATTTTCCGGTTATAATCCCAAAAAAAGGGCATATGACAAATCAACCTGGCAATACCAAACCGATGAGACCGGGATTCCTTTAAGAGATGAAACGCTTAGCGATCCTAATTGCGTATTTCAGATCATGAAAAGGCATTATGCCAGATATAGTATTGAAACTGTCTCTGAGGTGACAGGTATTTCGGTTGATAAACTTAAAACAGTTTATGAGCTTTATTCTTCAACCGGACAAAAAGGCAGCTCCGGCACAATCTTATACGCAATGGGAGCAACCCAACATACTTACGGCACACAGCATATCAGAGGATATGCGGTTATCCAACTTTTGCTTGGCAATATAGGTGTAGCCGGAGGCGGAGTAAACGCTCTCAGAGGTCACGGCAATGTTCAAGGTTCAACCGACCATGGTCTGCTTTTTCATGATCTTCCAGGCTATATAG
>JALWSW010000069.1 GCA_027080125.1 Campylobacterales bacterium
TGGCTCAGATAAACCAGGGCATAGCACAGCTTAACACCGTAACTCAGCAGAACTCAGCAGCATCCGAAGAGATAGCAGCCTCTGCAAAAGAGATGCTTGGACAAGCCGATAACCTTACAACCGTTGCAGCAAAGCTTGCGGAGCTTTTGGGAGTCAGGCTCAATCTCTCGGAAGACAGCTCTGCCAATAATAAACTTATGAGACCTGCCTCGGCAGATAGACCGGCAAAGGCTATTGTAAAGAGTCCCTCAGATGTAATACCGCTTACCGATGAGGAATTGAAGAGGTTCTAATTATTAGGTGTTGGGTATTAGGTATTGGGTTTTAGGTGTTAGGTATTGGGTTTTAGGTTTTAGGTTTTAGATGCTGGGTTTAAGGTATTGGGTGTTGGGTGGAAGAAGGAGAAGGATGTCATTGCGAGGAAGGTTACCCCCCGTCATTGCGAGCGAACGCAAGTGAAGCGAAGCAATCTCAAACGCTAAAATTTAAATTATCGCCATCAAACAGGAGGCATAGATGGAAAAATATGTAATATACAAGGTATCAAACAATCTCTACGGAATGCCTGTTGAGATAATACGGGATATGGTTGTGCTGCCAACGGTTACACCGGTTCCTCAATCGGAGGAATTCATCAGAGGAATAATAAACCTCAGGGGAAAGGTGATACCGGTGATAGACTTCAGAAAGCGTCTTGGAATAAAGAGCCTGCATGATGAGAATATGGAGCTTATCGCTCAGCTCAAGCAAAGAGAAGCAGAGCATCGTGAATGGATTGCCGAGCTTGAAGCCTGCGTAAAAGAGGACAGGGAATTCAAGCTGGAAACAGACCCGCACAGATGCAGATTCGGAAGATGGTTTGACAGCTTCCAGACCGATGATCTTAATCTCAGAGGAGTGCTCAATCAGTTCAGAACGCCCCACAAGATGATTCATGAGCTTGCAGGCAAGGTTATGGCAAAGAAGAACGAGGGCAATATCGATGAGGCGCTCAATATGATAGCCGATGCAAAGACAAATGTCCTTTCGCTTATGGTAGAGCTGTTCAAAAAGACCTACGATATTCTTGAAAGCGAATTTACCGAGCTTGCCATTGTGATTGAGCTGGACAGCGGTCTGCAGGGAATCATAGTTGATAAGATTATCTCTATTCAGAACATAGAGAGCAAGAATATCAAATCGACAAAAGGACTGAATCTTGGTGAGGCTACCGAGTTAACAGAGAAAGTAGCAGAACTCGGAGAGGATCTGATTATGCTTGTTGAGCCGGAGAAAATCGGCAATGTCTCCGAAGAGGCTGTATCTCAGGCTTTGGCATAAGAGTGCGGTGAAAAGAGACTGTTTTTTGCGCACTTAAAAAGCTGAACACATAAAATGGATAGTGTCCTGATTTTTGATTTTACTGTGATCTCAGCTCCGTTACTTAACAATCACACACCAAAGCCAAGAGGAAAAATTCTTTAATTTATAAGAACAGAAAGAAAGTTCTCTTCTTTCTGTTCTTATGTCTTGATACAAAAGAACCAAAAAATCAAGGCTGTATGAAATATGCCAAAATCATTCGCAAAAATACTAAAAGAATAAAACTCGCAGTGACGAAACAAAAAAAGAGCGCTCGCAGCAACGGGTAAGCTCTATTCAGACCTATAGTATTTTTCTAAATTTCATCGTATAGTTAAACTGCCCGATATCTCCAAATGAGATCGTCTTGAATCCGCAAGATTGAACAGTATTGCCTAACTCCCGCTCATCTATTCTGATATCAAATGCAGGACCGGGACCTTCGGTAATCTTTTTGAATTCAACTATATACAACATGCCTCCGGTTTTTGTAATTCGAGCCACCTCTTTGAGAATCTCTAT
>JALWSW010000070.1 GCA_027080125.1 Campylobacterales bacterium
TATTGGCAAATAGCTTCAGATGACTCAAAGAAGAGGCAGAATTAGAAATATCTCCTTTTTAGCCTCAGAGAAACATTTACAAGACTTATTAAAACCGGCACTTCAACCAAAGGTCCTATTACCGCTGCAAATGCTTCGCCTGAATTTATTCCGAATACCGCAACCGCAACTGCGATTGCAAGCTCAAAGTTGTTGCTTGCCGCCGTAAATGATAGTGTTGCCGTTTGAGGATAGTTTGCACCTGCTTTTTTGCTTACATAAAATGAAACGAAAAACATGATTGTAAAATATAATATGAGAGGAATTGCAATTCTTATTACATCTATTGGAATGGAAATAATCAATCCGCCCTTAAGAGAAAACATAACAACAATTGTAAACAATAAAGCCCAAAGTGTAATCGGGGATATTCGGGAGATAAATTTTTGTTCATACCAATTGTGTCCTTTTCTTTTGACAAGAACGAAGCGGGTAAGCATTCCGGCAAAAAAGGGAATTCCCAGATATATCATAACACTTTCGGCAATTTGACCTATTGTAATATCAACTGCAAAAGAATGCAGTCCGAACCATTTTGGAACAACACTCAGAAAAATATAGGCAAATAATGAATAAAATAATACCTGAAATATTGAATTTAACGCAACTAGACCCGCGGCATATTCACCGTCACCTTTAGCCAGATCATTCCACACTATAACCATGGCAATGCATCTGGCGAGTCCGATCATTATCAATCCGGCCATGTATTCAGGGTAATTTCTTAAAAAGAGTACGGCAAGCAAAAACATTAAAATTGGTCCGATAATCCAGTTTTGAACTAACGACAAAGAAAGTATTTTTACATCCTTAAAAACATTGCCTAATTTTTCGTAACGCACTTTTGCAAGCGGCGGATACATCATTAATATCAATCCTATTGCAATCGGAATATTGGTTGTTCCAACCTGAAACAGACCCCAGAAATGTGTAATTTTAGGAATAAGGTAACCGGAAAAAACACCGATAAACATGGCTAAAAAAATCCATAGAGTTAAGAATCTATCTAAAAATTTTAATTTTTTTTGCTTACTCGGCATAATTATTTCCTTTTAAAAATACCTTTGTGGACAGAAACATGAAACTGTTTCGTTTTTTAAGAGTTATTATGAGCACTGTTTACCTCCATAAGAAATGTCTTTATTTTATCTTTTATCTTATCCCTAGTCTTTGCAAACTCTTTTAATATTTCTTCTTTGGTTCCGGCAGTCTTTGCCGGGTCATCTATCGGCCAATGAATCCGTTTTATTTGTGGAGGTGTTACGGGGCAGTTTTTTTCTGCATTGCCGCATAAGGTGATTACATAATCCATCTGCCTGAGCAGTATTGGATCGATTGCCTTGGATTTCTGTTTTGAGATATCTATGTCGATTTCCCGCATCACTTTGATTGCATACGGGTTAACTCTTGAAGGAGAAACCCCTGCACTGAAAGGCTCTATTATCCCTTCTCCGTAAATTCTCATCATTCCTTCAGCCATCTGGCTTCGGCACGAGTTGCCCGTGCATACGAACATCATCTTTATCATCTTGTTTCCTCTATTTTTTTGTTTATCGATGCCTAACATAATTAGGTATATTGTATGCTTATATCCTGATATGTCAAGATGTTTTCCAGAATTTTTATGCCAATGGCACGAAGACCGGTAGATACCTATTGTGTGACACTATATAGCCATCGTTTGTAATCTTGGTTTGCATCAACATTAAAAGAGAGAATTTCAGGAATTTCGTAAATATGAATTTCGCGAATAATCTTTTCGGCAATCCGGCGATTCTTTTTGGGAAGTTTTATAAACAGAATACTTTCGTTTGCCGTTTCCTGTTTTCCTTTCCAAAGAAATATCGATTCGACCGATTTCAGTATCTGAACGCATCCTGCAACCGAATTTGTCAAAAGTTTATGCGCAATACTTCTGGCAAGCTCAACCGAAGGTACTGAGACAATCATCATAATCATATGATCGATTCCTCCTTATACAAATCTTTCATATTTATCTTATCAGAATCAATCGACTTGACAATTCGGTCAAATTTTTTATTATCTTTTATACTTGGCTGATAGCAATCTTGGCAATAAAGGAGGATTTATGTCAAAAGAAATTGTATTAACGGAAGCTAATTGGGAAAGTGAAGTAATAAACGCAAAAGGTTTGGTAATGGTCGATTTCTGGGCGCCCTGGTGCGGTCCCTGTCGAATGGTCTCACCTGTGATAGATGAGATTGCGGATGAAATCGACGACATTGTTGTCGGAAAGCTTAACACCGATGAACAGCCTTCCATAGCATCGCGCTACGGCATAATGTCAATCCCGACCGTTATGTTTTTTAAGGGTGGAAAGGTTGTGGATCAGATTATCGGAGCTGCTCCCAAAGAAAGCTACGTAGAAAAGATAAAACTGCTTCAATAATCAGAGTGGTATCGAGCTTTAAAAAAGAGAGCGAGCAATCTTCGGATCTTTCTGGTAAGAATTTTATATCCGCAGATCAAACAGGCTTGTTTTATAAAGTATTACATTAGGCAACTTTCCTCGGCTTAACCCTGTCTTATAAAAAACAACACAAAAAAACCTGTACAAAAGCTGGAGGTAATTCATCATACCGATTAAAGGAAGGAGGAGCAGATGTTGCAGCTTGCAATTATTGGTGGAGGTGTGGCAGGACTTTCCGCTGCAATTTATGCGGCTAGATACGGAATCGAATGCAAAATATTCGAGCAAAAATCTATAGGCGGCCAGATTGTCGTATCAGCTAACGTAGAAAATTATCCCGGCGTGCCCGGTCCGATATCAGGTTTTGATCTTATCCAAAATTTTGAAAAGCAGGTTAAAAACCTTAATATCCCAACCGAATACAAACAATGTGTAAATATACAAAAAAACAGTGAAGGAAAAATATTATCATTTGACGATGGTTCCAGGGTTGAAGCTAAAGCCGTAATCATAGCAACAGGAGCAAGTCCAAGAAGGCTGAATGCAAAAAATGAGGCAAAATTTATCGGTCGAGGTATCTCTTTTTGCGCAACCTGTGACGGATTCTTTTTTAAAGGAAAAAATGTTGCCGTTGTCGGAGGCGGAGATTCGGCAATAGATGAAGCGCTGTTTCTCTCAAAAATTGTCAACAAAATCTATATAATACATCGAAGAGACCAGCTCAGAGCATCAAAAATTTTACAGGAAAAAGCATTTTCAACGACAAACATCGAATTTTTGTGGTCAACGGTTGTAGAATCGGTAAACGGAGACAACAAAGTCGAATCGCTTACGCTGAAAAGTACCAAAGACGGCTCCGTATCCGAGCTGAAAATAGACGGCGTATTTATCTATATCGGACTGATTCCGGCAAGCAAAGACTTTTGTCCACCGGTGTTGGATGATAAGCAGGGATATATAATATCAGATTCAAAGATGGCAACCAACATAGAAGGAATCTTTGTTGCAGGAGATGTCAGGTTATCACCGCTAAAACAGCTTATAACAGCAGCAGCAGACGGTGCCATAGCAGCTGATTCGGCAAACAGATATCTGATGGGATTAGAATGAAACAGGAAAAATCTAAACAGCTTTTCAACGAAGCAAAAAGATATATTGTAGGCGGAGTAGATAGCCCGGTAAGATCGTTCGGAGCAGTAGGCGGAAATCCGTTATTTATCGAAAGTGGTTCTGGCTCATATATCACCGACAGCGACGGCAACAGCTATATCGATTATGTATGTTCTTGGGGACCGTTAATCCTTGGACACCGCGACAAAGATGTAGTAAATGCAATACGATTGGTGCTTGAGAAAAGGGGCACATCCTTCGGAGCGCCAACGGATCTGGAAACAGAACTTGCCAAAATTATCAGTGAAAGCGAAGGTGCAGCAGAAAAGATACGTTTTGTGAACTCCGGAACAGAGGCAACAATGAGCGCTATAAGAGTTGCAAGAGGCGTTACCGGAAGAGATAAGATAGTCAAATTCAACGGCTGCTATCACGGGCATTCCGACAGCCTTTTGGTGAGCGCAGGCTCAGGAGCAATGACAACCGGTGTCCCGAACAGTCCGGGCGTTCCCGCTTCTTTGGCATCAGATACGATAGTTTTGGAATATAACGATGCTGAGGCAGTTGAGGAGTGTTTTAAAAAATATGGTGATCAGATTGCCTGCGTCATAGTTGAACCGATTGCTGCAAATATGGGACTGGTTATGCCGAAAAACGGGTTTCTTCAGGCAATACGGGAGAATACGGAAAAATATGGCGCTTTGTTTATTGATGATGAGGTGTTGGTCGGATTTAGAACATGCTACGGAACTGCAATATCAAGGATGAATATAGCACCTGATATTATCTGCTACGGAAAGGTAATCGGAGGAGGAATGCCTGTAGCCGCATATGCGGGTAAATCTATCTATATGAATAAGGTTTCTCCCGAAGGTCCCATCTATCAAGCGGGAACACTTTCTGGCAATCCGCTTGGAATGGCAGCAGGTATTGCAACACTTAAAAAGCTGAAAAAGACAAATCCGTACAACCGCTTTGAGCAGATGAGCAAAACACTCTGCAAGCGTTTGCAGGAATCAGCGGCTTCTGCCAATATTCCGATTGATGCTCCACACATCGGATCAATATTTGCCGTCTTTTTTTCCGATAAAAGGATTGAAAACTTTTCAGATGTAAAAAATTCAGACAAAGAGCGTTTCGTCCGCTATTTCCGCTTTATGCTCGATCGTGGCATCTATCTTGCACCTTCTCCGTTCGAGGTCTCCTTTTTGTCGACAAAACATACCGATGAACAGATCTTACGCACAATAAAAATTTTCAACGATTTTCTTGATAACGAGGCTGCGGAAAAAGCGCCTGCTTAATGAAAAAAAAGATAAAAAAATATTGGGAACTATACAAATCGTTCTCTCTTGGATTATCGGTTGTTTTCAGCGTAGTCATAGGAGGGGTGATCGGTTATTTTCTTGATAAGCGATTTCCCACAAAATACCATATTCTGTTTCTTATGTTTCTTTTTTACGGTATCGGGGCTGCGTTCTGGAATATATATCAGGAATGGAAACGCCTGAAATAATAAAAGGAATACCTCCGCTGCAAAAGATTGAGCGGTTGAGCGTGGTATTTTATCTGCTCTCATGCATAGCCATCCTCATTCTATATCCTATCTATTTATCCGCATTTATAATAGGAGCGGCTCTGTTTTATTTTGACTATTGGCTAATGAAAAAAAGTGTAGGAAATATTTCAAAAAAAAGAAAAAACTTGTTTTTCATAGTTTTAAATTTCTTCAGATACTTGATATTTGTCATTCTTATCGCTATACTGCTTTTCATTATTAAAATTAGTTGGCTCGGATTTATACCGGGTTTGGCCGCAGGACCGGTTTTTCTGGCTCTTTCGGTTGCAATATGCGTTATAGATGAGAAAATAAGGACCAAAAAGAGTCCATAATAATATATATTTGGAGGTTGAAAAGTATGGAAGCCCCGACATTTTTGGATTTTATACCGTTACCGCAATATATTTCATTCACATGGCTGATTATTATAGGACTCATAATAGCATCTCTAATTGTTCGTTCCTCTCTGAAGATATTGCCGGGACACTTTCAGAATGTTTTTGAAGCTGCTGTAGATGGAATTTATAAGTTTTTTGAAGAAATTCTCGGCAAAGAGGAGATAAAAAAGCATTTCCCTCTTATTGCAACACTTTCACTCTTTATTCTTGCGGCAAATCTTACCGAACTTATACCCTATTTTGACCCTCCGACAAGTAAACTTGATACAACACTCTCAATGACCCTGATAGTGTTTGTATATTACCAATATCTTGGTATCCGGCGGCACGGATTCGGATACATAAAGCATTTCACAGGTCCTATCTGGTGGCTTGCACCCTATTTTATGCCGCTGGAAATAATAGGACATTTTGCACGTATACTTTCGCTTTCGGTTCGACTTTTCGGCAATATATTCGGAGATGATATGCTTTTGGCAGTATTTTTTATGCTTTTCCCTTATATTGTTCCGATACCGGTTATGTTTTTGGTAATTTTTTCTGCACTGCTTCAGGCATTTATCTTTGCGCTTTTATCAGCGCTATATATTGCCGATGCAGTCAGCGAACCGGCGCATGAATAAATAATAGAAATATAAAATTGAAAACTTTAGGAGGTTTTTATGAGGTTTTGGAAGGTAGCTGGACTGGCGGCTTTTGTGCTTATAGTCGCTATACCTGCTTTGGCTGCGGGTGAAGGATCAGGTTTATCCGTTCTGCAGAAGATTCCTTATTACCAGATGGTTGTGCTTGGAGCGCCTATCGGATTGGGAGCCGCTGCAGCAGGCGGCGGAATCGGAATGGGGCATGTTGTTAACGGAACAGCAACTGCAACGGCAAGAAATCCCGGTCTTGGCGGCAAACTGATGACCTTGATGATGATCGGTTTAGCGATGATTGAGGCTCAGGTTATCTATACTCTGGTCATCGTTCTTTTACTTCTTTTCACAAATCCGTTTCATATCTAAGATAAAAACTCGCCCTCTTCTTAAGAGACGGGCGAGTTTTTTTCGAAATTGCTCTATTTTCCGATGATATTATGAAATATCGCATTAGTGTCACCTTAAACGGCAAAACGGTTGTTGTTTTTGCCGAAAAGGGCAATCTTTATCAAATACTTACCAATAACTCGCTTATTTGCTCCCCATGCGGAGGCAATCAGCAATGCGGACAATGCAAAATCAGGGCAGACATTCCAGCAACTGAGAATGAAAAAAGGATTCTCACGAGCAATGAGCTGTCATCAAATATACGTCTTGCATGTTTTCATGATATCGACAGAAATTTATCAATCGTAATACAAAATCGATCTGAAGATATAAAAGCCGTATCAGATTCTACTCTGTTTATTGATAATATTAATCCAATAGTATACAAAAAATCGATACCGATAGACAAAAATCATGGTTTTTCCTCAGACAAAGCATACCTGGAATATGCTCTTGGGGCAGAAATTGGCAATGGGCTGCTGAGCTTAATTCCAGCCGCGATGTCAGCTAAAAATATTGATGCTGCTATATCAGGAAACAGCGTTATATCGTTTTTCTGCAAGAATCCGCTGCTTTTGGCAATAGATCTAGGCACAACAACCATAGCGGGGAAGCTGTTTGATACGGAAGGCAATATGATTGCTCAGGCAAGCATAGCAAATTCTCAAAGAAAATATGGATACGATGTAATAAGCAGAATAAGATATGCGGCTAAGAATCCTGAGCATTTGAAAGAGACGGTAATTAAAGATATCGATACCCTTGTAACTAAGCTATCCGCAAAATCAAAACCATCAGATAAGATTGTTTATGTATGTATAGCAGCCAATTCGGCAATGACGCATCTGGCATACGGCATACCTACCGACAGACTTGCGGTTTTCCCATATAAAAACATCATCACCACGCTAAAGACCAATGCCGCTGAAATGGGGATTCGTTCCCTTGATAAAGCTACAACAATACGGTTTGCTCCTCTTATCGATGCTTATATAGGCGGAGATATAACA
>JALWSW010000071.1 GCA_027080125.1 Campylobacterales bacterium
AAGGTATCGAGATCAAAGACAGGGAAACCGCGCTCAAACTGTATGCGGAATGGAATGCGGCAAAACCGGAATATCAGCAGTTCTACGATCCGAGTATAAAGACGAGACTTATGATGCATATAATCAAGGAATGGAAGGTTGACGGGGTAATGCTTCATCTGAATCGGGGATGCGAAGGACTTTCGATGGGGATAATGCAGAACAAAGATGAGCTTTCCGAGCTCGGAGTCAAAGTAATGACTTACGAGGGAAATATGGGCGATGAAACCGAGTTTGATGAAGAGCGTGTTTTAGCGCGCATCGATTCGTTTATGGAGCTTTTGGGACTTGAGAAAATCAAGAAAAGTGCGTAAGGGGGAGATATGATTAGCGCAGGAATTGACGTAGGATCAAAAAATATCAAGGTTGTAATACTCGATGGGGATAAAATCATAGGCAAGGCGATTCAGACCGGCAGCGATGATCAGGAAAAATCAATTGAAGAGACTTTAAATAGTGCCGTAAAGGATGCAAAAATCGAAAGATCTGCCATTGAGAAAATTGCAACAACCGGTATCGGAAGGAAGGTGTTTAAAGAAGCAGACTATGTGATAACAGATGTCACCGCAGGTGGTCGCGGTATTTTTGAATGTGACAATGCCGTTCGTACCGGAATTGATGTCGGAGCGGAGGAGAGCAAGGCGATAAAGGTCAATCAGGTCGGAAAGGTGACCGATTCTGCGGTGAACGAAAAATGCGCGGCAGGCTCGGGCTCTTTTGTTGAATCGATGGCAAGGGCTTTGGGAATTGATATGAAGGCATTTGCTGAACTTGCACTGAGTTCTGATGCAAAAATACCGATGAATGCTCAGTGCGCTGTGTTTGCCGAATCGGAGGTTGTTTCGCTTATTGCCCAAAATACGCCGCAAAAGGATATATCCAAAGCCGTTCATGATTCTATTGCATCACGGGTTTCCTCAATGGTAAGAAGGGTAAAACTTGAACCGAGAATCGCTATTTTCGGAGGTTTGGCATACAATCCTGGTTTTGTGTCCGCTTTCAAGAAAAATCTGGAAATTGAGGATATTTTTATTCCTGAGGAGCCGCTTTTTGTCAGTGCGTTAGGCGCTGCGCTTCTGGCACAGGAAAAGAAGGAGGGCTGATATGACAAAAGAGTATTGGAGATGGGATGAGAAGTGCTGGAAAGATGAATCGATGGATCCAAAATCAGCAGGTATCATTTCGGCTGGAATTGATATCGGTTCGGTTAGCTCTGAGGCGGTTCTCTGTCTGGATGGAAAGTTTTACGCATCCAACACTATCCGCACAGGCAGCAATTCTCCCACCAGTGCAAAAGACGCACTGAAGCCGTTGCTCGAATATACCGGCATTGCGTATGAGAATCTGGATTATATCGTGGGAACCGGCTATGGAAGAGTCAATATTCCGTTTCAGGATAAAGCGGTAACCGAAATCGCATGTCATGGAAGGGGGGCAAATTATATGGTTGGTCCTTCCTTGAGAACCATCCTTGACATGGGAGGGCAGGATTGCAAGGCGATTCATGTTGATGAAAAAGGAAAGGTTACCAATTTTCTGATGAATGATAAATGCGCCGCAGGTACCGGTCGCGGAATGGAAACGATTGCAGATCTTTTGAAGGTGCCGATCACCGAAATAGGCGACAGATCGTTTCAGATAGATACACCTGCTGAACCGATAAGTAATGTCTGTGTTGTTTTTGCTAAATCGGAAGCCATGGCAATGGTAAAATCGGGAAAAACATTAAACGAGGTGCTTGCCAGTTATTGCAAGGCAATGGCAGACAGAGTAACCCAGCTTTTAGACAGAATAGGAGTGGAAAAAGAGTTTTTTATCACTGGCGGTATATCAAAAAACAGAGGCGTAACCGAGCGTATAGAGGAAAATCTCGGCATTAAAGCGGTAAAACCGAAAGATGCAAGGCTTGATCCTCAAACCGCCGGGGCGTTGGGAGCAGCGCTGTTCGGATTTGTCTTGGCAAGCAAAAAGGGAAGCAAAAAGGCAAGCAGAAAAGGGCAGACATTATGATTGCAAATTATGGTTATATGGATGGGTCCGGAGAGTATTATATCACCATTGACACCGATAAATGCGCCGAATGCGAAGGGAAGATGTGTATAGCTGCATGTCCTAAGGGACTTTTTGTGCCGATTGAAGATGATTACGGCGAAGATGTAGTTGAGATTGACAGCGGCAAGGTAAAAGAGCTGAAATATCAATGTATGGATTGCAAACCTACCGAAAAGCCGCCTCTTCCGTGTATAAGCGCCTGCACACCAGGGGCATTGAAACATAGCTGGTAAAAGTATGACAATTGAAATAAACGGGAAGCAAGTGGACTTTGCAGGCAAACAAACCGTTTTGGAATTTCTTGATAAAGCAGGGGTATATCTGCCGCGGTTATGCGCTTTTCCGGGATTGCAAAACGACGCTGATTGCAATGTCTGTATTGTTGAAATCAACGGCAAACTTGAATTGGCATGCAAGGTTAAGCCAGCAGACGGTATGAGCATAAATACGGAAACCGAATCTGTCCTCGATGCAAGAAAAAAGGCGTTTGGCAAGATTTTGTCGCATCATCCGCATATCTGTCTTGTCTGCGATCAAAGGGAAGGTTGCGACCGATTGACCTGCACATACGGGATACCGATTCAGGAGCGCTGCTGCAATCTTTTTGAAGTGTGTGAGATACGCAAGCTGACCGATTATATTGGCATAGATGAGTCAACCTCAAAATTTTCCAATCCGGGGCATGAAATCATCAGAAACAGACTCTTTTTTTACAACCCGAATCTTTGCGTCGGATGCCAACGGTGCGTTGCTGTTTGTCAGAGTATTCCGAAGGCTAATGTATGGCTTATGAAGGATGTTGGCAATAGAAAGATTGCATCGATAAAGGCGGAAAATTTCAAGGATTCAGGATGCGTATTTTGCGGGGCGTGCGTTTTGGTTTGTCCTGCCGGAGCCATCAACATTAACGAAGGCAAGGCGTCTGCTGCGTGGATAAAAAGAGCCGAGGAAAAACTTTCTCTTGAAAAACAGAGCTTGCCGCCTGTAAAGAGTCTTGAGCTTACCGGCAAAAACATAGAGAATATTCCGGAGATAAGCGGCGTTTATATTTTGTATAACGGTTCGGGTGAGATTGTAAAGATTAAAGGTGAGATAAATCTGAAAGAGGCGCTTAAAGCTGAAATAGGAAATGCGGAGCGATTCTCCTACGAGCAAGCCGAGCTTTACAGCTCAAGAGAAAACGAGCTGCTTTCCGGCTTTATGAAACGCTACGGCAGGATGCCCGGTGATGATGAGATGGACGATCTTTTCTAAATTACCGATTAAGGATAAATCCGGGAGGATGAATGAATGAGAGAGTAAGATATCCGAAAACGATGCAGCATAAGGCAAAAAAATCCGAATTTGAAAAGAGAATGGAAAAAGAGGGCTGGGAAAAGCGCGCGGTTGTTGACAACCGGAGGGCAGATGAGCTTAAAGAGTTGTATGAGGAAACCGGCTTCGAGGTTAAGGTCGTGCCGGTAAGTGTAAACGGCGGAGGGCTTGCGTGTGATTCTTGCTTTAGCGATCCTAAAAAGGTTCCTGATAGCTTTCAGGTAATCTATACAAGAAAACCTGGTGATAGCTGATTTGTTTGAAAACCAATGATAAAGGGGGACGATAATGAAGAATATTGAGATAAGATTATTGAAGAGAGAGGATTTTGATACGATAGTCAAGATAGACGAAAAAATAACCGGAGAGAATAGATCTGATTATTATAAACGGAAATTTTTACATAAGGACGCAGAGTCAAGAATAGGCACATCACTCATAGCGCTTGTTGAGGGAAAGCCGGCAGGATTTCTTTTGGCAGATCTTTTTTATGGTGAATACGGAATCCCTGATGCCAACGCGTTTGTGGATACCATCGGCGTTGATCCTGCTTTCAGAGGCAAAGGGGTTGGTTTTGCGTTGATGGATCAGCTAAAAATGAATCTCAAAGCTGCAAATGCGGATAAGATCTATACGCTTGTTGACTGGAACGACGGCTTGCTTATTTCGTTTTTTCAACGCTCCGGTTTCGTTCCTTCTCATAGGGTCTCTCTGGAATGTAAAGTAGGTTAGAGCGATGAGAAATATAAGCGATGTTGTCTTTGTTTCGGCGGTAAGATCACCGATGGGGAAATTTGGCGGCACAATGAAAGATTTGAAATGTTATGAAATTGCCCGGTTTCCGATAGCTGAAGCTTTGAGGAGAGCATCTGTTGCTGGAGATGAGGTAGATGAGGCAATTATCGGAACCTGCAGACAGGCGGGAAATTATGTAAATCCTGCCCACACTGCAGCCTATCTGGGCGGAATTTCCTCTTGCGTTCCGTCGGTCTCTGTAAATGAGGCATGTCCGTCGGGAATGAAAGCCATTCAGATGGCGCTTCAGAGCATTCAGGTAGGTGCATCTGATATTGTTTTGGCAGGCGGAATGGAGAGTATGTCAACGATACCTTATCTGATACGAGGACATCGGTTTCGTCCGTTCAGATTCGGAGATGTAAAACTTGAAGACGGCTGGACAGATTCGATGGATCCGGTTGTGAATCTTTCCATGGGACAGACCGCAGAGCTTTTGGTGGATAAATATTCCATAAGCAGGAAAGAGATGGACGAATTTGCTCTTTCAAGTCACAGGAAGGCTGCAGCAGCTCAGGATAATGGCTGGTTTGATGAGGAGATTGCTCCGGTTAAGATTCCTGCAACAAAAAGTGCTCCGGAGAAAATATTCGATAAAGATGAATCGATAAGACGGGACACGAATATGGAAAAGCTTGCAAAACTTCCGGGGGCTTTTAAAAAAGGCGGCAATGTAACCGCAGGCAATTCCTCAGGGCTGACCGACGGAGCCGCCGCCCTTGTGGCTATGGATAGGCAAACCGCAAAATCCAAAGGAGTCAATCCGCTATTTTCGGTGGTATCTTATGCGCATACTGCGGTTGACGGGAAATATATGGGAGAAGGACCGTCTGTTTCGATAAAAAAGGCACTCAAGAATGCAAAGATGGCACTTTCCGATATGGATTTGATAGAGGTCAACGAGGCATTTGCCGCGCAGATTATTGCAAACGAGCGTGTATTGAAATGGGATAGAAACAAGCTAAATGTCAACGGCGGCGCAATTGCGCTGGGTCATCCTACAGGATGCTCAGGAGCAAGGATAGTTGTAACCCTTTATTATGCCCTAAAGCGGCTTGATAAAGAGTATGGCATTGCCGCTATATGCGGAGGCGGAGGAACAACTACAGCAGTGATAATAAAAAGGGAAAGCTGATGATACAGGTTGATTTAACAGGGCAGGTTGCCGTTGTAACCGGAGCGGCTCAGGGGATAGGCGAGGTTATCCTCTCAAGACTGCTTGAAGCTGGCGCTTCGGTTGTGGCGATAGATCTTAAAGCAGGTGACAAGTGCGGTTTTGATCAAAACAGATATCTGTTTATCCAATCTGATGTTTCCGATTTTGATGCTGCCAAAGAGGTTGTAAACAGGGTGCTTGAGCGTTTCGGCAGGTTGGATATCTTGGTTGCAAACGCCGGAATCAACCGCGATCAGGTGCTTTGGAAGATGACCAAAGAAAATTGGGCAGATGTTATAAATGTCGATCTCGGAGGTGCCTTCAACTATTTTGCTGCGGCCAGCTCTGCAATGAAGCAGCAAAATTCAGGCAAGCTTATCGCAATCTCCTCTATAAACGGATTGAGGGGAAAATTCGGTCAAACAAACTATTCAGCAGCCAAAGCGGGTGTCATAGGTCTTGTCAAGGCTGCGGCAAAAGAGCTTGGAAAATATTCGATCAGAGTCAATGCGGTTGCGCCAGGTTTCATATTAACCGAGATGACCGACAAGATGCCTGAAAAATACAGGAATATGGCAATTGAGGAGACCGTTCTTAAAAAAGCGGGCAAACCGGAGGATATCGCAAACGCAGTGTTGTTTCTTGCTTCTGATTTGTCAAGTCATATCACCGGTGAGGTAATCAAGGTTGATGGGGGACAATATATTTAAAAGGAGGACAGATGGATAAGATTTTATATGAAAAACAAGCTCCTGTTGCAAAAATAACGATAAACGACCCTCCTTATAACGTTATCAATATTGCAATGATGGAGAAGATAAGCGAATTTATTGAAGAGGCAAATGCCGATTCGGAGATATCGATTGTTCTGATTGCTGCATCAGGAGACAAGGCGTTTTGCAGCGGCGTTGATGTTGCCGATCATACAAAAGAGAAAACCCCTTTAATGCTCAAGGCATTTTCAGATATTTTTGTTAAACTGGCAAAAACCGACAAACTTACGATAGCTGCGGCAAGAGGTTTTGCCTTTGGAGGAGGGTGCGAGCTGCTTTTGGGAGCGGATCTGGTTGTTGCCGAGGATAGTCTGAAAACAGGGCAGCCGGAGATAACCCTTGGCGTGTTTCCGCCGGTTGCAATGATTTTGATGCCGGCTTTGATAGGTATGAGGGCTGCAAAAGAGCTTATTTTTTCAGGAAAAACCATAGATGCAAAAAGAGCAAAAGAGCTTGGTTTGGTAAATGAGGTTTTTGCGAAAGCAGAATTCGATGAATCGCTTGAAAAATATGTCAAGAAGTTTGCGCGGCTGTCCCGTTCGGTGCTTTCTCTTACAAAACGGACTCTGATAAAAACCGATTCTGTGCCTGAGTTTGATAAGATAAATAATATCTATTCAGAAGAGCTGATGAGTCTTGAGGATGCAAATGAGGGAATAGCTGCTTTTATAGAGAAGCGAAAGCCTGTATGGAAACATTGTTAAGGGGGCAATATGAGCGAGAAGATTAAAACTTGGCAGATGGGAAAGCCCGGGGAGCTTTGCTTAACAGAGATTGATATGCCTGAGCCCCAAAAGGGCGAGGTGATTGTCAAAATTGCCGGATGCGGTGTGTGTCATACCGACATCGGATATTTTTATGAGGGCGTTCCGACCGTTTGCAAACCTCCTTTGACATTGGGTCATGAGATTTCAGGAACAGTGGTTGCAGGTGAGCCTGATATGGTTGGAAAAGAGGTGGTAGTCCCTGCTGTGATGCCCTGCGGGCAGTGCGAGATCTGCAGAAGCGGAAGAGAAAATCGTTGCTTAAAGCAGAAGATGCCGGGAAACTCGCTTGGAATTTACGGAGGTTTTTCCTCACACATTCTGGTTCCATCGAAAGATCTTTGTATTATCGATGATAGGGCAGGGATAGAGCTGGCTGATATGGCAGTTATTGCAGATGCGGTTACAACGCCCTATCAGGCTGCAAAAAGAGCCGATTTAAAGCAGGGTGATATTGTAATAATTACAGGAGCAGCAGGCGGGGTAGGCTCTTATATGACCCAAATTGCAAAAGCTTTCGGCGCAAAGCTTGTCATCGGCATTGAATATGGGCATGATAAAGCGGAAAAAGCGAAGGCTCTTGGAGCAGACTTTGTAATTGATTCAAGTCAAAACGATGTTA
>JALWSW010000072.1 GCA_027080125.1 Campylobacterales bacterium
GTCCATACCGCTGCCGTTTTTTGCCGATATTGTGACAATTTTTGTTGCCTCCGAAATATTTTCATTAAAAACGGAGGATCTATCCTGCTTGTTCAAAACCGCTAAAAAACTCCTTCCGCTTTTTTTTAGCTGTTTATATATTTTTTTATCATCATCATCAAAAGCAGATGACCTGTCTATTACCCATAAAATCAAATCGGCATTTTCTGCCTCATTCCAGCTTCTGGCAATGCCAATCTTTTCAATCCCTTGAGCGCTTTCTCTTATTCCAGCCGTATCGGTCAGTTTGATTGATTTACCGGACAAAGAAAATTGAGCATCAATCGAGTCTCTTGTTGTGCCGGGAATTGACGCTACAATCGCCCTGTTAATTCCCAAAAGCCGATTAAAAAGAGTAGATTTGCCCACATTAGGCTTGCCAACTATAACAATCCTAAATCCTTCGCGCAGCCTTAGACCAAGCTCATAGCTACGATAGATTTTCTCAATATCGTTTTTGATTGTAACAGCTTCCTCGTAAAGCTTTTTGTAATCGGAAAAGTAACCGTCATCAGGATGATCTATGGCAACCTCAATCCGTGCGGATAAAAGCAGCAGTTTCTTTCTGAGCATGCCAAAGCGCTTACTCAGATCACCTCTGAGTTGCCGCTGAGCAATCTTTAGCGCCAATTCGGTTTTTGCATTTATTACCTCATTGACGGCTTCAGCACGCAAAAGATCGATTTTTCCGTTCAGATATGCTCTTTTCGTAAACTCGCCAGGCTCAGCCGCAGTTGCGCCATTTTTCAGAAGCAATTCAAGCACTTTTGAGGTGACAAGCATTCCTCCGTGACAATAGATTTCCGCCATATCTTCTCCGGTATAGCTTTTAGGAGAAAGCATAACTGCAATCATCACCTCATCAATCGTATCGTTTAAAGCAGGATCAATGATTCTGCCGTAATAAAGGCGATGAGATTCAAACTTTCGGGATGGTCGAAAAACCGTTTCGGCAATCTTTAACGCATCCGGACCGCTCATCCTGACAACCGAAATAGCGGCGGCTCCTGAGGCAGTGGAAACGGCAGCTATGGTATGATTTGAAGATACCGCCATAAGCAGACAATTTATACTTTTTTAGCCCGTCTATCTATGAGTAACTGCTGAGCAATCGCAAGCAAATTGTTTGTCAACCAATAGATAACCAGCCCGGCGGGAAAACCAAGGAACATAAAGGTAAATACCACCGGAAGCGCAAGCATCATCTTTGCCTGACGCGGATCAACAGAGGTTGGCTGAAGTTTCTGCTGCAAAAACATCGATACACCCATCAAAATCGGGGTAATATAATACGGATCGGCAACCGAAAGATCTTTAATCCAGAGAAAAAACGGAGCGCCTCGCAGCTCGATTGAGCTCAACAGTACCTTATAAAGCGCAAAAAAGACCGGTATCTGAAGAACAATCGGAAGGCACCCGCCCATCGGATTCACCTTATATCGCTTATACAACTCCATTGTAGCTTTATTCAACTGCTCTGGCTTACCTTTGTATTTTTGCCTCAACTCCTTGATTTTTGGCTGGAGTTCCTGCATCTTTTTCATCGATACAAAGCTTTTGTGAGAAAGCGGTGCAAAAAAGAGCCGAATTATAAAGGTTAAAACTATTATGGCAATCCCGTAATTGCCAAAAAGCGTAAAGAAAAAGTGAAGCACCACAAGAAGAGGTCTTGCCAGAAATCCCAGCATACCATAATTTATTACATAAATAAGATTATGACCCAGAGGTTTAAGTCTGAAATACTCCTTTGGTCCCATATACACACTGGTTGTTACATCCGGACTGTCGTAAAGAACCGTTGTATAAAACGATGCGTTCAAAGTATCTTCGCTCATCTGAAAACCAAGGGCATTTTTCTCAGGAACGAGCAGACTTGCAAAATATTTGCTTTCAAGCCCTATCCAGCTTATATTGCTTGTTTTTTTGTGAATAGCTTCCTTAATCTTTTTATATTCTTTAAGTTTGCCATTCGCATAAACCGCAGCACCCAAAAAACCGTATTTCTTCTTTTTCAAATGCCCCAGATGAGGACCAAGCGTCAAACCCCATACAGGCGCCTTTTTCAGCTTTGTGCCGTCGGGGTTCTCAAAAACAATATGAACATTATAAAGGTATTTGTCAGGATAAAACGTAAATACCTTCTTCAAAACGAACTCTTTAAATTTTGCCGTAAAAACTACAATCGTTCTGCCATTTTTCAGCAGCTTTTTACCCTTAACAACGTTGTTGTATTGAACATTTGATGCTTCCTCATTCAGCTTTTTATCGGCAAACACGATTGCCATAGGTCTGAAATTATCTTGATAGGTAACAAGTTCGGTTGGAGTTCCGCTTTTATCCTTATACTTAAGTAGTTTTACGCTTGCAACGGTGCCATCGGAAAAAAAGGCAACCCTCATTACCAAGTTTTGAAGTTTCACTGCAGGAGTGAGGTTTATGGTTTTTTTTACCGCAGCGGTCTTTACCGTTTCGCTGATATTTACCGGTTCTTTCCCTGGTGTTGTTCCAGTTTTAACGCTACTCTGGACTGCTTTAATATTCTTTTTGCTATTGAGAATCTGCTGCTTAGGAGCAAAAAGAAGCTGAGAGGCAACAAGAACAACAAAAGAAAGGGTGATGGCAATAATTAAACGTCTATCCATCTTTTTTTACCTTGCCCCGAAATGGCGATTTTACAGCAGGATCGTAGCCTCCTTCGCTCCACGGTCCGCATCGCAATATGCGCCAGAGTGCCATAAACGAACCCTCTATGACGCCAAAACCTTTTATGGCATCAATAGCATATCTTGAGCAACTCGGGTAAAACCTGCAATTTTTGCCTAATATTGGTGAAATCAACCACTGATATAGCTTGATTATCCCGATCACAACCTTTTTAATCATACGTTGATTATTCTCCTTTATCTTTTTCGTTTTCTGTAATAAGCGTTGATGACCTTATCAAATTCTTTCTCAACTTTTGCATAACCGGCATCAAGCATACCTTTTCTTGAAATAAACACGATATCCAGGCATTCGCTTTCAGAAATCCTTTTTCTGAAAATCTCCCTTGCCTGCCTTTTCAGCCTGTTTCGCATAACGCTTTTGCCCACCTTTCTACTTGCAATAACCCCAAGCCTGCTGGGCGGACTCTTCTTTTTTCTTATATACAAGACAAAGCTTTCAGTCAGATATTTCTCGCCGGTATCAAAAACAGTTTTATATTCTGAAGATTTTCTTATGCGCCGTTGCCTCGAAAACCGCTGATCTAAACCGATAGTCTTGCTCTTCCCTTTCTTCTTCTTGCCGATATTATTCGCCTTCCGGTTTTGCTACTCATCCGTTTTCTGAAACCATGCACTCTAAATCTTCTTCTTTTATGCGGCTGAAATGTTCTTTTCATTATAATTCTCCTTTATCTCTATATTTTTACTTAATTGCAACTCATCTACATATCGTAAGCATGCTCTCCATGCTCGGTGATATCGGTTCCCTGTTTCTCCTGCTCATGAGTAACCCTGAATCCGAACAGCTTGTCCACAAGGGCATAAAGTATAAGACTAATTATTCCGCTGTAAAGTGCTACGGCAACAATTGTGATTAACTGTATCAAAAATTGATGAACTCCGCCAGAGACTCCTCCAACATACTTAACAGCCAAAAACCCAAGCGAAAGCATCCCTGTAATACTTCCTATCCCATGAACGGAAAACACATCAAGCGAATCGTCATATCCGATTTTATTCCTCAAAATTGTTGCATAGTAGCACAAAAATCCGGCAGCCGCGCCTATAAAGATAGCCCCAATCGGACTGACATAACCGCTTGCAGGGGTAATCGCGGCAAGACCCGCAACCGCTCCTGATGCCATGCCAAGCACCGTGGGCTTTCCTCTTCCTATATACTCGGCAACTCCCCACACTACAAGCGCAGCCGCAGCGGCAAGATGGGTATTTATAAACGCAGATATCGCCTGAAAAGAGATTGCCAGAGCCGATCCGGCGTTAAACCCGAACCACCCGAACCAGAGCATCGCGGTGCCAAGCACCACAAACGGAATGTTGTGAAATGAAAATGCACGTTTGCCAAATCCCTCTCTTTTTCCCAAATACAAAGCTCCAACCAAAGCCGCAATGCCTGCGTTGATATGAATAACTGCGCCTCCGGCAAAATCTATTCCGCCGAGTTTTTGAATCCATCCGCCTCCCCAAACCCAGTGAGCCACCGGGTCATACACGATGCTGCTCCAGAGAAGAGAAAAAAGCATTGTCGGAAAAAATTTTACCCGCTCAACAAACGCTCCTATTATAAGAGCAGGTGTTATAACCGCAAACATCATCTGAAAAATCATAAATGTCGCTTGGTGAATCGAACCTATCTGAGAGCTGCCTGAGATTCCTGACAAAAACAGATACTTCAGATTGCCTATGATTCCGTCTACATCAGGTCCGAAAGCCAAGCTGTAGCCAAAGACAAACCACTGCAAAGATATTATCCCAAGAATTCCAAGAGATTGTCCCAGCAAGGAAAGCACATTTCTGCTTGAAACCATTCCCCCGTAAAAAATAGCAACCCCGGGTGTCATAAGCATCACCAGAGCCGCAGAGATAAGCACAAAAACATCATCAGCTTTTACAATCATAATCTCTCCTCAAACATGTTTTACAAAATCATATCACCTTATACAAGAAATCCAAAAAATATCAATATTCAAAAAGTGCATTAATCCAAAACCTCGCCTCACAGAGTCGCTATCTGTCAACAATTTCGGGATACAAAACGAACTGCTCGCATAACTGCCTAATCTCTTTTGAAACCCTGCTTATGGTTGATTCGTCGGGATTTGACAGAATATCGGCAATCTGGTTGCCTATAATCCTCATCTGCTCCTCTTTCATTCCCCTTGTTGTCACCGCAGGAGTTCCGATTCTTATTCCTGAGGTTACAAAAGGCGATCTTCTTTCGCCGGGCACAGTATTCTTGTTTACCGTTATTCCGGCTTTGCCCAACACCTCCTCGGCTTCTTTTCCGGTGATTCCGGTTTTTGTCAGATCAACCAGAATAAGATGATTATCGGTGCCTCCGCTTACCAGATCAAATCCTCTCTCAACTAAAACTTCAGCCAAAACCTTAGCATTTTTTACAATCTGAGTCTGATAATTTTTGAATGCTTCCGTTTCGGCTTCTTTGAAACTAACAGCTTTGGCGGCAATTATATGCATCAGAGGTCCGCCTTGAATGCCGGGAAAAATCACTTTGTCAATCTTTTTGGCAAATGGCTCTTTGCAAAGAATCATTCCGCCGCGAGGACCCCTCAAGGTTTTATGCGTTGTTGTGGTTACAAAATCACACGCCGGAAACGGACTCGGATGAAGTCCGGCAACAACAAGTCCGGCAATATGGGCAATATCAGCCATAAGATATGCCCCAACCTCATCGGCTATCTCTCTGAATTTTTCAAAATCGATAATCCTCGGATATGCGCTTGCTCCGCATACAATAAGACGAGGCTTGAACTCTTTGGCAATCTGGGCAACCTCATCATAATCGATTCTTCCGGTCTCAGGATTTACTCCATAACCGGCAGACAGATAAAGTTTGCCGGAAAAACTGACCTTTGCTCCATGGGTAAGATGTCCGCCATTGGTCAGATCCATTCCCAAAATACGGTCAAACGGCTCGAGAGCTGCCATATAAACACCCATATTTGCCTGAGATCCCGAATGTGGCTGAACGTTTGCATGATCTGCGCCAAAAAGGCCGCAAGCTCTCTGGCGGGCAAGGTTTTCCACAATATCCATATTCTCGCATCCGCCATAATAGCGATGATGCGGATATCCTTCGGCGTATTTATTTGTCATAACCGAACCTGCCGCCTGCATAACCGCAGTCGAAACGAAATTCTCCGAAGCAATCAGCTCAATTCCGTAGGTCTGTCTGTCGCGCTCAGCCTTTATAGCATCAAACACCTCTTTGTCGGCTTTTGCAAGCTCGTTTAATACGATTTTTTTCATTTCTCCTCCAATTTCGATATCTTATCAATTCTTCGCTGATGCCTTCCGCCATCAAACTTTGTGCTCAAAAACAGATCCACTATCTGAATTGCCAGATCAACGCCGATTACTCTGCCTCCCAAAGCAAGAACATTTGCATCATTATGACGCCTTGAATAAATTGCGGTATATCCGTCATGACAAAGTGCAGCCCTTATTCCCTTAACCTTGTTTGCGGCAATTGATGCGCCGATTCCGGTTCCGCATATTACGATTCCGACGCAATTTCTTTTTAAAGATTCGGATACGGTTTTGGCTGCAAAATCAGGATAATCAACCGAATCGCTCGAACCGGTTCCCTCGTCAACCACCTCACATCCGGTTTGCTTCAGATGTTCTTTTATCCGCTCTTTTAACTCAAACCCGGCATGATCGGAACCGATGACTACTGTCTTGTTGTTCATCCCTATCCCCTGTTATTCATCTTTACGCATTGAAACGACTCACCCCTCAATGCCCCGAAACTATAGCATCGAGGTAGTATAATTTCAATATGGTAAATTGCTTATAAGGTTGTTTTGGGTTATTTGCCTGTTGCCAAACAGTTTTCAAGCGGGCAATATAATCACGGATACAAATTCGCTATGGGCAATAGGAGAATACTAGATTGCTTCTCCCGCACTTTTTACAAAATAAAATGCGGGATCGCAGTGACATGCATCGGGCTCAAGATAAGATAAATGTTAAAGTGCAGGTATGACTCTTCTAATTCTTACTCAAGCAAAACCAATTTATCAGACATTGAAACCTGCTCGCCCTCCTTTACCAGCACCGATTTAACGGTTCCCTCGAATTCCGCTTTTATCTCGTTTGCCATTTTCATAGATTCGATAATCAAAACCAGATCACCTTTTTTGAGTTTGCTGCCGGCTTTGACATAAATTTTGGTTATAACACCCGGAAGCGGAGAATCGATGCTTGATTTTTTTTCACTGTTTGCGGATTTTCCTGCCCCTCTTATCTTTTTGATTTCAGATATGCTGTATATTTCATCATCTATCCAAATCAGAGCTTCTTTGTCAATAAAATAATCGGACTTAACAACTCGGCTTTCCTGCTTCAGAATCAGACCGCCTGTATCCAATATGTCGTAGGTTTTCTGTTTGCCATCAATTTCAATGCTGATTTTATCCTCGTCAGTTTTTATATCAGGTTCATAAATCTTGCCGTTTATTTTGAGTTTCATTTACCCTCTCCAGTCTGTCAGGCTATTCCAGCATAAACTTGTCTCATTTTTACTCTCGGAAGAAAGCTGAGGATGTTTATGCTTTACCAGATAGTAGATTGCCACTGCGTCAAAAATTGCATATTCCTTTTTTTCAAAAAGACTGTCGGCATTTTTCTCTATAAACTTTGTGTTGTAGCTGCCTTCCAAAAACTCTTTATTGCGCAAAACCGCCTTTAAAAACGGTATGGAGGTCTTCACAGGCGCTATA
>JALWSW010000073.1 GCA_027080125.1 Campylobacterales bacterium
AATATAAAATAAGCAGACTTGCCGATGAGCTTGTTACGATTCTTCCTTTTGAGAAGGCGCTTTATGAGGATGTAATCGGTGCCGGATTTCGCGTTGATTATTTTGGTCATCCTTTGATAGATATAATCAAAACAAAAAACAGACCCAATAAATCAAAACCGATACTCGGAATATTTCCCGGAAGCAGAAGAGGCGAAATAGAAAAACATCTCAATCTTTTTATGGATATAGCAAAAATTATAGATGATAAGATTGGTAATCTTAAGATAATGATTGCCAAAGCACCTGAGATTGATACAAAAAATTACGGTGTTTACAAAGATTTGCTTTATCCGTCAGAGGAAATATTTGAGAATGCAACTGCAGCCCTGCTTAAATCAGGGACCGTTACACTCGAGGCGGCAATTGCAGGAGTACCTGGGGTTATCTGCTACAGGCTATCAGCTATCTCATATCTGGCAGGCTCGATGCTTGTAAGAGGCGTTGATAAGGTAGGCTTGCCGAATATCATTACAGATAGCTATGTATATCCTGAGTTTATACAGCATATTAACCCAGAAACAGTTGCAGATTCCCTTCTGTTATATTTTGATAAGACAGAGAGAAAAAAATCAACGGATAATCTCAGAAGGATAAGGAATTTGCTTGGGCAGGAAGGGGTTATTGACAGAACCGCAAACAAACTTTATGAATTTATAAAAAGCTACGACAACCGTTTATGATACAATGCACCGCTTTTGAAAGCCGATGAATGCAGAAAAACTGGTTCACTCGAACTCTGCTTTTATCAAGCTATTTTTAAAAATTTTATCATTACCCTACTCTGGCATAGTAGCAGCCCGAAACTATCTGTATGACAAAACAATTCTGAAATCATATAGCTTTCCCTGTTTTTGTATAGGAGTCGGCAATATCGTTGCCGGAGGAGCAGGCAAAACACCGTTTGTGATATGGCTTGCCGAAAAACTAAAGGCAGACCGAATAACAGCAGGAGTGATTACAAACGGCTACGGCGGCAAAAGAAAAGGAGAGTATCTGGTTTCAGATGGCAAAACCATATTTGTTAAACCACCTGAAGCACAGGATGAGGCGTATCTTATAGCAACCCACAAAATTCCGGTCGCATCCGGCAGCAGGCGACTTAAAGCCGCTATGCTTTTGGAAGATGTTGATTGCATTATTCTTGATGATAGCTTTCAATATAGAAAAGCAAAAAAAGATATCGAGATTCTCATTCTCGGCAAAAAACCGTTTGATAATGGCAATCTAATTCCGGCAGGTCTTCTGAGAGAACAGATATCAGGTATAAAAAGAGCAGACCTGATTCTTTCACAAAGCACCCCGACAATAAAAAGCCTTGTGCCGGTTTTCCGTTACAACCTGCGTCCTTCCCATCTTATTAATTCATCAGGTAAAAGCATCAGCATAGAAGAGCTTAAAAAGCCTGTGGCAGCTCTTTGCGCAATAGCTAATCCCAAAAATTTTTTCAATGATCTTGCGCTGCTCGGAATAGAGCCAGAAAAAAAATTCGTTTTCCCTGACCATCACATATATAGCAAAAAAGAGACAGAGAATTTCAAGCGGTTTTCTTCGATAATAACTACGAAAAAGGATGCAACTAAATTGATCAATCTTAATAACCTTTTTGTTTTGAAAAGGACAGTTGAAACCGAGCCTGATATCTATAAATTTATAAAAGAAAAACTGGTAAGGTCGCTAAGTTAGATGGGAAAGGTAGCTGTTCTGCGATACGGAAATATCTCTCCTGAGGATACACCTACAGAGATAACATTTGAAAAACAGATAAACTGGTT
>JALWSW010000074.1 GCA_027080125.1 Campylobacterales bacterium
GACCCTTCCATCTATAGCTGTTTTAAAGGCAACTTAGGAAGTGCAAGAGAGGCGTTTGTTATGATGTGCTTAAAAGAAAAATATGAGATTTTTGCAAGTAAAGATGAGAGAAATTGTGATTTTGTTATAGATGATATAAAAATAGAAGTCGGCGGCAAAAATAAAAAAAGCAAAAATGCAGACTTTGTAATAAGCGACGAAATCGATTTGCCGGTAAGGAACAAAATTCCGCTTTGGATACCGGGACTTTTATATTGATAATTGAGCAGGAAACTGCGGTTGGTATTGTGATACATATCAAGATTAAACCTTAAATAAAAGAAAAATTCGATAAATTGTACTTGATAAATACAAAATATACGATAAAATGCATTTATGAGTATTATTCGTGATGTTACAATTAAAGCTAAAGACTATCTTGCTGATGATAGGATTCTTATTTTTGTTGGAGCCAGACAAGCCGGAAAAACAACTATTTTAAGACAACTGCAAAAATTCCTGGAAGAAAAAGAAAACCTTGTTTATTTTCTAAACCTTGAAGATCCGGAGTGGCTCGGCTTATTGAATGAATCTCCCAAGAATTTGTTTAAAATCTTTCCGATTGATCTTAGTCAAAAGACCTTTGTAATCATTGATGAAATCCAATATTTAAATAATCCGAGCAATTTTCTCAAATATTTTTGGGATGAATATAAAAATAAGATCAAGATTATTGTTTCCGGTTCATCTGCTTTTTATATTGACAAAAAATTTAAGGATTCTTTGGTTGGACGGAAGAAAATATTTTATGTCCGAACACTTTCTTTTAAAGAATTCCTGAGATTCAAAAATGAAGATACATTAAGCAGAAAAGATTTCATGGCAATAAGCTTATTTGAACGTGATAAAATCACTGCCTATTTTTATGAATATATGATATACGGGGGCTATCCAAGAGTGGTTTTGTCTTCGATTCAAGAAAAAAAAGAGATTTTAAGAGACATTGCCTACTCGTATATTAAAAAGGATATCCATGAATCAGGCATCAGGCAGGATGAAATTTTCTATCTTCTGCTCAAACTTTTAGCCTCTCAAATAGGAAATTTAGTGAACGCTTCGGAATTGGCTAACACCCTTAATGTTTCAAAAACTTCAATTGACAACTACCTTTATGTATTGCAAAAATCATTTCATTTGAGTCTGATCAAGCCGTTTTTTAGAAATATCAGAAAGGAACTGACTAAAATGCCTAAAGCCTATTTTTTAGATTTAGGGCTGAGAAACTTCTTGACAGGAAATCTTGAAGGCTTTGAGAGCAGGACAGATAAAGGACAATTATTAGAAAACGTTGTTTTCCGGGAATTAATTGAAAAATATCCGATCGAGGAGATAAGATTTTGGCGAACGACAACAAAGAATGAGGTTGATTTTGTGATTAAAGATGATATTGCCTACGAAGTCAAGGTAAACCCTAAACTATTCAGGAAATCTCGCTATAAAACATTTTTTAAGAATTATCCTCAGATCAAATTATCTTTGATATCGCTTAATGCTAAAGACGGGTCAGTTGATAACTGCAAAGTTCTTAAACCTTGGGAAGTATAAATCAAAAGTTTGTATTGTAGCGCAAAGGCTTCTCTCATGATCTATTAAACCCAAACACAATCCCTTTTTATTTGACTTTATGATTTCTGCAATGTATGTTACAGTAATGATGGTTACAATAAGGCATAAAGTATGAAATTTTACGATCGGAAAAACGAATTAGAAGTGCTGCAAAAAGCAGAAAGCCTTTCTAATAACATCTCACAGATGACATTTATTGTAGGTAGA
>JALWSW010000075.1 GCA_027080125.1 Campylobacterales bacterium
AGCGGTATGGAGTGATTTCCTTGAATCCCAGTGTCGTATAAAGCCTTATCGCTGCCCTCATATGTCCCAAGGTATCCAGCCTCATTTTCTCGTACCCAATTTTTTTTGCTTTTTTTATAAGTTCGATACAAAGGCTACGTCCCAATCCCATACATCGAAATTGTTCATAGACAAATAGCCGCTTTACCTCACAAACCTTGGCATCAAACTTTCTCAATCCTACCCCACCAGCCAACTCCCCATTGTGCCATGCAAGAAAAAATAATCCGTTTGGAGGTCCATATATTGAAGAAAAATCAGATAATTCCCGATCAATATTCTGAAAAGACAAATCCATATTGAGCCAGCGGATATAATCTCTTGTTATCTGCATAGCGAAGGAAAAATCTATCTCCGTAGAGCAGGATTTAATTTCTATCATGTTTTCCTTTCAGCGAACTTGTTATTCTGCACAATCTCCGTTATACGGTTCATATCCTTACTCATATTACTTACTATATTCTCTCCACTTATTGGTGTCAAGAAAAAACGCAAAACATTTCCCTGACAAAGACCGGGCTTATAATTAACCAACACGGATATATCGGTATTAAGGAGATTGCGCACAATCAAGAATACGAATATAAGCTCAAAGGAAAAAATTAATGAGAGTGTTGAACGGCTATGCTGATTTTTTGCAGAAACGGCAGTTGGCACCACCAAAAAGTCAACCACGCCTCGTAAAATGAGTACGGAAATTTTAACCTTTGCGAAGGAATATCGCGGTTACACTTTCGATCAAACCCTGGATTTGTTTCTGACTGCATTGGGAAAGGTCGCAGACATAGCGTCATGGCAGATCCGCCAAGCAGCAGATGCCGTCCGAATCTATCAGTATCAATATCGAACAAATGGATCCGCGCTACATTATCGAATCACCCTGCGCGACCGCGTCCGGCCAAATCTCCTGATTCCCCTCCAAAAGCCTTTTCAATCAGGTCTTTATTGCGGTAAATCTTCAGCGCTTCATAGGGTCTTTGATGCCGTTGCTTAAAAGAGCAAAATAGCCGTAATTCTTCTTTGTCTCTGCAATAGTTTCTTTTTTTGCCAGCACCCTATTTCCTAAAGCAATTTTTTCAATGTTTTCACATCTGGGATATTCCCGACAATCTTCGATAAATAAAAATTTTCAGACCAACCGATTGGCATCCGATGTCAGCGGAATACATATCAAAGTAAAAATTTCATAAAATTAATTGCGTCAAAAAATCGTTGAAGAATCCGGTTGCAAGCCTAAAATAAAAATGCAGGAGGTGATATGAACGCAAAACTTATCTCGGTTCAGGTAGGAAAACCGAAAAAATTGCCGGGGAAAAACGGCAATATTTTTGAAAGTGGAATTTTTAAAAATAAGATTGATCTGCCGGTCTATGCGAGACGCCTCAATCTTGACGGAGATGCCCAGTCCGATCTTAAAAATCATGGCGGAATTGACAAAGCCGTAAATGTATACCCCTCCGAACATTATAGCTATTTTATAAAGGAATATTCATTGGAACTCACAGGAGGGGCATTTGGAGAAAATTTTACCACAGAGGGTCTGCTTGAGGACAATGTTTATATAGGCGATATTTTTCAGATCGGCGATGCTGTTTTTCAGGTCTCCCAACCCCGCCAGCCATGTTGGAAGCTTTCTGCAAGATGGATGAAAGGTTTAGATAGGATTCTTATTCAATCCGGCAAAACCGGTTGGTATTTCAGGGTATTGGAGGAAGGAACGGTTCAACGGGATAATCCGATCAAACTGATAGAAAGAAAAAGCAAATGGAGCATACAAAAGGCAAATTCGATATTTTATCATTCGAGTAATAAAGACGAATTAAATCTTCTGGCGGATTGTCCATATCTGTCGGAAAGCTGGCAAAACTCGCTCAGAAAAAAAGCCGATAAATTTTAGAAGACTGCTCGTAGTTGATTTTCTGCGGCGATAAAGAGGTGGATTTTCAAAAAGCAAATAAAAATTACAAAAGTTTGACATTTTTATTTAAAGCACCTATCATTAAGCTTTAGCAAGAAGGAGGTGAGCTATGCGGGTTGAAAGCAGTTTAGTTAATGGAATAAAAAGCAGCTTTGACAAGCTGGATCAAGCGGTTCAAGACATCAACAAAGAGTTGGCGGCAAACTCGGACACCAAAAATATCGAAAAAAATGCATCTTCAAACAAAACTCCTAATCTTGTCAATGATACGGTCAACATAATAACAAACAAACAGCAGGAAAATGCGGATGTGGCTGCGCTGAAGGTTAATAGTCAAATGAAGGGGTCTATTCTCAACATTATCGCATGAAGCGAGCTGCTGCGGTTGCCGGACTGTTTTATCCGGGTAATCCCGAAGAATTAAAAAGCTATCTTGCATCGGTTGTCAAGATTGAAGAATCGGGCAATCCGGTTACGGCTGCGGTGGTGCCGCATGCGGGCTATATCTATTCAGGAGAGGTGGCTGCTGCCTGCTATAACAACATCAACCAAGCCGATTGCTATGTAATATTGGCGCCAAATCACACCGGTTTAGGTTCTCCGTTTTCCATTATGAGGGAAGGCTCGTATATAACCCCGCTGGGTGAGGTAAAGATAGATAAAAAGATAGCCTCCTCAATATTGAAGAATTCAACAGTTTTAGAAGATGATCCGATTGCTCAGATAAAAGAGCATGCGATAGAGGTTCAGCTTCCGTTTTTGCAGTTTATCTCGGAGAAAACAGGGCATCGGTTCAAAATAGTTCCGATAGTTCTTGCAACACAGCAGTTTGACCATCTGGAGGAAATAGGTGTCGCAATAGCATCATCGATTGGCAAAAACTCTGTCTGCATCATCGCATCAAGCGATATGAATCATTATGAATCTCAACAGATAACCGAAATAAAGGACAATCTTGCCATTGATCAGATGATTAAATTCGATCCGTTGGGGCTTTTGGAGACCGTGCATAAAAACGATATAACCATGTGCGGAGTAGGACCTGCGGTTTCGGCAATGATAGCCGCAAAGCATCTTGGAGCATCTAAAGCCAAGCTGATTGCTCACAGCACAAGCGCCAAGATGAGCAATGACTATCAGAAGGTTGTCGGATACGCAGGCATAGTTTTTTATTAATTTGCTCTGAGGCTGAATCCTCAGATAAGCATTATGCAAGCATTTTAAGATGGCTGAAGCCTCAGCCGCAGATCATCAACCGCTTATAAAGCAACAGGCTCATCTGAAGAGCATTTTCCTAAGATATCCGTTTTTGCCGATATTTTGCAGCCAAATCATTATTTATCTGATTCCGGCATATCCAGCATTGATTTTATTGATACTGCTGATAATTTTTGCTGCAATTATTAAAACTATTACCAAATCCGCAGCCATAATCCATATTGCAATCCTCCTGCTCTTTTTCTATCAGATCACCGGACAAAAAATCGAACCGACAAAATGGCATTACGGAAGCTTGGTTGGGACGGTCAAGACATTTCCGTCAAAGAAAAACGGCACCTATAGCTTTATCATAAAATCGGGCAAAATTGACTATTGGGTTCGCTCGCCTTTCCAGCCATACTATTCAGATGCGATAAAAGTAACGGGAAGATTTGTTCCTCTCGGGCAAAGTTGCAGTTTTAACCCTACATTTTCCGATTTTTTAAGATCGAAAGCGGTTTCAGGTCTGATAAATGCCGACAACATAAAAATCGTAAAACCGGGAAGGCTGGAATTTATCGATGTATTTCGAAACAGTCTTGCAAAAAAGTTCGATAGATGGCTCGACAGTCCTCAGGTTGCTTCAAGTCTCATATTGGGAATGCCGCCGCCAAAAGTGATATACGAGAGATTTCAAAGGGCAGGGGTAAGCCATATTCTTGCGGTATCAGGCATTCATCTCGGATTTTTTCTTATTTTTTTCGGATTTATTCTTAATCTTCTTATCCACAACATTCCTTGCATCTATGAAAACTTCGATACAAGACGCTTCATAGCGGTCATTCTGCTTTTTGCGTCTCTGTTTTTTATCTATCTTACCGGTTTGAGAATCTCGGCAGTAAGGGCGTTTTTTATGGCGGCGATTTATTTTGCTGCCATCATTATAAGAAGACCTTTTTCAGGCTTCAATGCGCTTTTTATTGCAGCATCATTGATAGGCATCCTCATGCCTTCGGATTTTTTATCCGCAGGATTTATCCTTTCGGTTGCAGGAACCGCCTTTGCAATGATTCTGTATAAAAAACTCGGCAAAAAAATCAAGCCTGTGCGTATTGTTGGTTTTTATATACTGATATTTGTTTTTATGCTGCCGCTTCAGCTTCATTTTTTCGGAATGGTGGCGCCGATTTCTCCTGTCTCAAATCTTGTTATCATACCTCTGGTTGAAATTGCTATCATACCGACCCTTCAGATCTTTGCGCTAATTCTTTCTATGTTTCCGCATGGCTTACTTATTTTGCCTTTATCCAATCTAATCAATGAAATGTTTAAAATCTTATCGCTTTTTATAAATATTTTTGACCGATTTCCGTATATTAGCATATTTAAGATCGGTTGGATAACAATCGGTCTTTTTTATCTTGCCCTGTTTCTTATCATATTGAAAAATCTGAAATACAGATACAAAATGCTTTTATTAACGCTTGTATTGATAGGTTTTTCCGTAATTATAAGAATTTCGCCCGCTCTTTATGTTATTGGCAAAAAACCGTATCTGGTTGCAAGAAAAGGCAAAACGGTCTGGATAACAGGAAATCTCAAGATTTACAAGATTGGCGGCTTGTTAAGCTCGGAAGGGATAACCCGCGCTATCAAACAGAACAGCGACAGAAAACTCGGACCGTTTTATATTATAAGGCAAAACGGTTATACTATTGCAGAATACGGCAAAAATAGAGTCAAAATCACCAAGCGGATAATATCTGCAGGAGATAAAAATATTCGTATGGGGAAAGCTGCTTTTATCAGATTTTTTCCCTATCTGCATATATCGGTTTGCAGATAGCAAGATTTGTCGCTGATGCGACATTATTGTCGAGAAAAGACGCTGTGTATTGATTTTTACCTTAGAATAAAACTTGCTTAATAGCTATTAAAGCCGATTTGGAGGTGTAAATATGAGAATTAAAAAATCTGCAGCAGCAACGGCTCTTGCGGTATTAATAGCATCAACAGGTGCATATGCTCATTCGTTTGATGGAAACGGATACACAAATAATATGTATGGAAGAGGCTACAATATGGGTGAAACAATGATGATGAATGGTGGAATGATGGGTTATAACAACCAAGAAAATGCGACAAATAGTGAATTCTGCGACCATGATAGCTATATGGGTCATGGAGGTTATGGTGTTCCAATGATGAGCTACGGATATATGAGAGGCTTTATGCATAACGGAGGAACGCTTTTTTCGCTTGAAAGATTGAAAAGATTAAATCTTAGTGCGGATCAAAAAAACAGTATAGGACCTATCCTCGCTAAAATGCAGAAAAGCAGAATCCTTTTCAGAGGTAAAATGGCTGAGCTTAGAAGCAAGATGATGGCAGCAAAGCTTAGTTATCCTATAGATTTTAACAAGCTGTCAAGCTACATTAGCGAGCGAGCCGCGCTTGTTAAGGATTTTCAGAAAGAACAATTAAATAGTTTAAGCAAAATATACAACAGTTTAACACCTGGTCAAAAGAAGATTTTGACTTATTATTAATATACCAACAATTCATACGCCTCCTCAGCGTATATAACCCTCCTTGCAATCTAACCCCGGGAAACCATCCCGGGGTTAGAGGGAATCCCAAGCAATTGCATTGATTGTATTTAGAAGTTAAAATCAAGGTGTGAAGTATAAGGAAAATGATACATTTTATCTGTCCGCATTTGTTGCGGTGGCAATTTCGGCTACGATAATATTTGCCTTCAGTTCAATATGGCATGTAGAGAAAAATCTGAAAGATCTTGCCATAAAACAGGGAATATTTACATCCGAAACCTTGCTGAAAAATTTTGTTTCGACATTTGCCGATAGAAAATTTTTTGAAAAGCTTATATACAGAAAAATAATAAGGACTGCAGATCTTCTGAAAAAACTTATACTCAAAGGTCAAAACAACAGACAACTGAAACATGTCATAGACAGGGATCTTGTCGATCGGGTGATATACATCTCCGGAACAGGAAAATATTATACGATTATAGATGGTAGATTTATGAATAGATTTTCTTTAAAGTATCCAATGCTGTTTTTTATGTATCAAAACCGTTTAAAAAACATATTGATGAGCTTAAACAAGGGAAAATACAGGATAGTAGGAAATTTGCGATTTTCGAAAAAGATCATCTTACCTATCAGCTATGTCGAGCATCTTACAAGCGGTGGTTATCTTATTATTACCCTGAATCCGAAAGATCTGGAGATAATAAATTTCAGAAGTGCGCTGAATCTGATATTTGACAAACTCAGATCGGATAATAGAATTGCTAATATTGTATTCTTTAATATCAATGGAAACGTAATAAAACGGTTGAGAAACAAAAAAATGTTCGGTGAGGATGCAGAATATCCGTATAAATTGGCAAAAATCGATGGCATTTATCATCTTATTTCGTATAATATAGTGCGACTCAATGGTAAAATAGCCGGTTATCTGGGTATAGATCTTAAAGAAACAGAGCTGAGCCGTCTGATAAAACTGGAAAGATTATATACCGCAATTATAACTTTTATGCTTATAGTTGCGGCAACGGTGATTATATCGTTCATCTATGTTTTGCGAAAGAAAAATATGGAAAAGATTATCAGCTTGAAAAAGGATCTTGAAAGGATGAAACGTTCAGAGGCGCTAAATACTCTTGCAGCATCGCTAGCACATGAGATCCGTAATCCGTTAAATGCCATATCATTGATGGTTCAGGCAGCTTCAATGCAGAAAAAGCTGCAAAAAGATAATGTAATCTTGATCAGGGAAGAGATAAACCGCTTAAATAAACTTGTGACAGATTTTCTCTCATTTTCTAAAATCCAGAAGGTTCGAAAAGAAGTCGTTTCGTTTTCAAAATTTTTGAACGATACAGCCGGTATTTTCAAGGAAACAGTGGAAAGAAAAGCAATAAAAATCAATATTGATGCGCCGAAAAGCAATATCTTAATAGACAAAGATCTAACCCGGCAAATAATAGAAAATCTTATAATAAACGCTATAGATGCCTCTGATGCCGGAGCAAAAATAGTTTTGAGTGGAAAAATCAGCTCTAAAGAATTGATAATTTCTGTAATCGATAACGGCATAGGGATGGATGAGAATACGCTTTCTCACGCGCTTGACCCATATTTTACCACAAAACAGAACGGAACCGGACTCGGGCTTCCTACCGTCTCAAAAATCGTTTATATATTGGGCGGAACAATACATATAGACT
>JALWSW010000076.1 GCA_027080125.1 Campylobacterales bacterium
AAAAAAAATTGCAGCAGCAATAAATTATGGATGAGCTGTCACGGTGGAATTTCTGTATGATGGAAGCAGTTTCTATTTTATAGAAATCAATACGAGAATCCAGGTAGAACATCCTGTAACAGAACTTCTCACAGGGATAGATATAGTGGAAGAACAGATTAAGGTGGCAGAGGGAAAGCGGCTTGAGATAGAACAATCGGATATAAGATTTCCTTATCATGTAATAGAAGCAAGGATAAATGCCGAGGACCCCGAAAATTTTGTTCCATCCGCAGGACATATTACAAAATTTTTTCCTCCCGGAGGTCCGGGGGTGAGGATAGACACGGCAATTGGCTCAGGAAGTGAGATATCACCCTATTACGACTCTCTTATCGCAAAATTGATTGTCAGACACAATTCCAGAAAAAACGCAATAAAAAGATTGGAAAGATGCCTGGAAGAGTTTGTAGTTGAAGGAATCAGAACATCCATACCGTTTTACAGCAATCTTATAAAAACGAAAGAATTCCGGCAGAGTAAATATGATACAAATCTTGTCGATAAATTTATCCGTGACAGAAAAGAAACGTAGAAAAATCACCGGTTTTTTATTTTTACTATTGACAAATAAAAAAGCTACAATAACATCCATTCTGTTATGGGTCGTTAGCTCAGGCGGTAGAGCAGTAGCCTTTTAAGCTATTGGCCGCAGGTTCGAATCCTGCACGACCCAAAAAATGTCCCCATCGTCTAGTCGGCCAAGGACATCGCCCTTTCACGGCGGTAACGTGGGTTCAAATCCCGCTGGGGACGCCATTTAAAGGAGGTTTTATGTTGGTAAAGAGTAGTCTTATCAGGCAGGTTGCCGAGGAAACAGGAGCTTCGATAGAGATGACCAAAAAGATTATCGATGCTTCTCTCAACACAATTGTTGAGACAGTTTCAAAGGGAAAAAAGGTAAGCATTGCAGGATTTGGAAACTTCTATGCGGCAACAAGAGCTGCAAGAAAGGGAAGAAATCCTAGAACAGGAGAGGAGATTAACATCAGCGAGGCAAACGTTCCCCGCTTCAAAGCAGGCAAGGCTTTTAAAGAAAGCGTTTCAAAAAGATAATTAGAGAAAAGCGGGCGATTAGCTCAGCGGAAGAGCACCTGCCTTACAAGCAGGGGGTCGTAGGTTCGAACCCTTCATCGCCCACCATACGGGGCTGTAGTTCAGTTGGTTAGAACGCTGGCCTGTCACGCCAGAGGTCGCGAGTTCAAGTCTCGTCGGCCCCGCCATTTGAAAATATTAGATTAATAATTGTTAGAAGGGCAGGTTGTGCAATCTGCCTTGTATAATATTAACAGCGGGGCGTAGCGCAGCTTGGTAGCGCACCTGCTTTGGGAGCAGGGTGTCGGAGGTTCAAATCCTCTCGCCCCGAAATGCGCCAGTAGCTCAGCTGGATAGAGCAACGGACTTCTAATCCGTAGGCCAGAGGTTCGAATCCTCTCTGGCGCACCATTTAAATATTGAATTGAAAAATATTGATTTGACGCTATCATAAGCAAATATTGAAGAAAAAAGCAAAACAAAAAAAGATATTTTAGGAGGCAAAGGTGGCAAAACCAAGTAAGGTTGAAGTAGACCAGGAAACATGCATAGGTTGTGGCGTATGTGCTGATATGGTGCCGGATGTATTCGAAATGCAGGACGGTAAATCAATCGTTATAAACGCCCAGGGGGCTGAATACGATGAGGTGCAGGAGGCTGTTGAATCCTGCCCGGTAGAAGCAATCACAGCCGAAGAATAATCAACAATTCAGTCGGAAAGCCAAGCCGCCTGAAATAGTGGCGGCTTTTCCGCACAAAGAAGCCGTTATCATAAAAGATGAGCTTATTAATTTTTAAGATTTGTTCCTATTAAGCTTGGGAACAATGAAACAATCAAAGCACATCTGGCAAATAAGAAAGTTTGACTTAGAATCGGCAAATAATCTTCAAAAAAAAGGAATTCCAGAGTTTTTAGCCAAGTTGCTTGTCCAAAGAGATATAAAAACTCCTGAGGCTGCGCAACTATTTCTGAAACCTCAGCTCAAAGACATAGAATCACCGTTCAGATTCGTTTCCATGCAAAAATCGGTAGAAAGAATTGCAAAATCCATATTAGATAATGAGAAGATTGCAATCTATGGTGATTATGACGCAGACGGAATAACTGCAACCGCTTTGCTGGTAAGATTTTTTAAGGAAATAGGAGTAAACGTAAATTGGTATATTCCAAACAGATTGGATGAAGGATACGGATTAAGCATAGAACAGATAAAAAAAATCGCCGCCAGCGGTGCAAAACTTCTTATTACTGTGGATAACGGAGTAAGCAGCGTCGAACCGGTCGAGTTTGCCAATGAGCTTGGCATCGATGTTATAATTACCGATCATCATATGATCCCTGATAAAGTACCTCAGGCATTTTCAATTATACATCCTGATTTTACAAACATAAAACAGAAATTTCCTCCTTCAGGAGCAGGTGTTGCGTTTAATCTCATCATAGCCTTGCGCTCTCATCTACGCTCGATCGGATTTGGTAATCTTCCGAATCTAAAACGTTATATAGATATTGTAGCCCTTGGAACGATTGCCGATATAGTTCCACTGCTGGGAACAAACAGAATAATCGTAAAATATGGTTTAGAACAGGTTGCAAAAAAAAACGCCTCAAAAGCAATCAATATTATGCTCGGTTCTAAAAAAAACGGAACAGAAATCGGAACCAAGGATATCGGTTTTATTATTGCCCCCAGAATAAATGCCGCAGGAAGAATGGGGGTTGCCGAAGTTGCTATGAACCTGTTTTTAAGTGATGATGACAAACGGATTTATGAATATTCAAGAGAGCTCAACAGTCTTAATATACAGCGGCAAAAGCTACAATATGAAATTTTAAACGAAGCCGAAGAGAAGATTTCCAGATTGAATAACAGAAAAATAATTGTTGTTGGAGGAAACTGGCACAAAGGAATAATCGGAATTGTAGCCGGAAAGATTGCCGAAAAATATTCAAGACCTTCCATAGTGCTATCGACATCAGATGAAATAGCGGTTGGTTCTGGTAGAAGCAGCGAAAATATAAATCTCTTTGATATAGTTAGCAAAACCGCTCCCATGCTTAAACATTTTGGCGGTCATCCGCAAGCTATAGGATTGTCCATAGAAAAAGAAAAGATCGAAGACTTTGTTTGCAAAATAAATGAGATTGCCGAGGTGGTAGAAACAAATAATGTAAAACGAATATTTTATGATGACGAGATTGATTTTAGCCAAATAGACAACAAATTTTACAATGACATAGAAATGTTGAAACCGTTTGGTTGTGCAAATCCGGAACCGATTTTCTGCTCCAAAAATGCGGTAATCGAAGAGAGAAGAATCGTAGGAAACGGACATTGGAAAATGCGCATTTCTCAGAATGGAATATCGGTGCCGGCAATCTGTTTTAATGCAGAAAACAATCATGAGGAAATAGGCAGACATGTAGATATTTTATGGAAGATAGAAATGAACAGATGGGCAGGTTATAAAAAATTGGAGCTTTATATAAAAGATATGAAAAATGTCAGACATAACTATTAAGATTGCAGATATTGAGATAGGCAGAAAGCCTTTTATTATCGCCGGACCTTGCGTTATAGAAAGCAGACCGCTGAGCCTTGAGATAGCTGGTAAATTAAAAGAGTTTGCGGAAAAATACTCAATAAATATTATATTTAAAGCATCCTTTGACAAAGCCAACAGAAGCTCGATAGATTCTTATCGGGGACCGGGATTAGAAAGAGGTATGGAGATATTGGAAGAAATAAAAAGGAAAACGTCGCTGCCGGTAACAACCGACATACATCTGCCAAACCAGGCAAAACCGGTTTCACTGGTAGTCGATCTAATTCAGATACCTGCATTTCTTTCAAGACAAACCGATCTTATCGTTGCAGCTGCTCAAACCGGAATACCTCTGAACATAAAAAAGGCTCAATTTATGTCGCCTAAAGATATGTCATCGGTAATAAAAAAAGCCGAATCAACCGGCAACAAAAAAATCATCCTTACCGAAAGAGGCAGTTGTTTCGGCTACAACAATCTTATTATAGATCCACGCTCAATTCCAATAATGAGGCAATACGGCTATCCTGTAATCTTGGATGTAACCCACAGCCTGCAGCAGCCCTCCGTACATCATAGTTATTCAGGCGGAACACCCGAATTTATACCCGATATTGCCAGACTCGGAGCTGCACTAAATTGTGACGGTCTGTTTTTTGAGGTGCATCCAAACCCCGGGAAAGCCTTATCTGATGCCAAAACCATGCTTCAGATAGATAAACTTCCCAAAATCATACTCTCGGCAAAGGCAATCTGGAAAGCTGTCCGCAGTGAAAATAATTGATAAACTTATAATCGCGGAATTCCTAAAATCCCTGTTTTTTATAACAGCAGGATTCCTTTCGATACTCTATATTGTTGACTTTTTCAATCATCTTTCGTTTCTAAGCGAACCGGTAGGCAAAATATTTATAATTCAATATTATTTTTATAAACTGCCGTTCTTTCTTTATGTTACTCTGCCGTTCTCAATACTGTTTTCTACGACAATTGTTTACGGCAGACTCAACGATACAAAGCAACTTAGCGTTCTTTTTAATACAGGGTTATCGATTTACAGAATTGCAGCTCCGGCATTTGTTATCGTAATAGGCTTATCTATTATCTTTTTCCTGCTGGGCAACAGTTTCGTATCAAAAGGCATCACCGCAAGCAAATTTATAAAAAATGCGATTATCAACCACTCAGACAGCAGGGGCATCTACGCCGGCAAGGGAGGTTATATTTTAAGCGCCGCTGTTTTGGATATAAGCAGCAAAACCGCCTATATGCCCGTTTTATATAAAAAAAATGGCAACAGACTGCTTGAAATAAAAGCCGATAAAGCAATTTTGGGGAAAGATCTGAAACTGTATGGAGTAACCGTAAAAACCTACACTGAAAACGGTTTTATAAAAAGATACAAAAAGGTTATGACTCTAAATTTACACCTGAGCATATCTGACATACTGCTTCATTCCTCAACATTTTCCACCCTCAGCATAAACGAATTATGGAAACTGAGAAAAATCGGTAACCCACGATACCGTTTTATGATGCTCGACAGGCTCTTTTCACTGCTGATGCCGATAACAATGTTCGCTCTTGCAATCTCGATTATAGCAAAACCGTTCAGACGCGAGGAAAACAGCATCAAGTCAGCAGGCATCGGAATAGTATATGCGACAGGCTATTTTATTTTTCATGCCGTTCTGGCCGCTTTAGGCAAATCCTCAATGATTTCACCTATCATTGGAGCAACAGCCGCACATATAACCTTTTTACTTTTTGCCATTCTGAAGATAGAAAAAGAGTAAACCGGAGATTTAGATATTCAGTAGCAAAGACACCTGTTTCAAGGCAAACAGATATCCGTTTATTCCAAATCCAGCTATTACTCCCTCTGCAATCCCGCTTAGATACGACTTATGTCTGAAATTCTCTCTTTTGAATATGTTTGAAATATGAACCTCTATAAATCTAATGGCAACGCCCGCTAAAGCGTCTCTTATTGCTATGCTTGTATGGGTAAAAGCGGCGGCATTAATTATAATAAAATCTACCTTCTCTTCTTTTGCCTTATGTATTCGCTCTATTATGGCAGATTCACTGTTGCTCTGAAAACAGATTACACAAAGACCGAGCTTCTCACCCTCCTTTTTAAGTAGATTTTCAAGCTCTTTATATCTGAGGTTACCGTAAATATCAGGTTCTCTGATTCCCAAAAGGTTTATATTAGGTCCATTGATAATCAGGACTTTTTTATCAGAATCCAACCTTTAAACGCTCTCCTGCAAGCAGGTGCATATGAATATGATCAACCTCCTGACCCGCATTCTCACCGGTATTTATCACAAGGCGATATCCTGATGCATCAACATTCAGCTTTTTAGCCAGTTTTTTTGCCACTAAAATCATTTTTCCCATAAGGTCCAGATCTCCAATATGCTCACCCACACTGTTGACACTGTCATAATGTTTCTTGGGAATTATCAAAACATGAACCGGTGCCTTCGGATGTATATCATTAATAGCAATAATATCATTATCCTCATACACCATCTCTGAGGGTAACTTGCCATCGACTATCATGCAAAAATTACAATTCAACATACAACCTCCTTATAAGTCTTTGTCGCTACTATAATAACCTTATTATTTATCCGTGTCAATTTCTCTTGAGCGTTTCTCTTCTATTCCAGAAACACCGAAGCGTCTTATCAGCTCGGATTCTATATCATAAAACGACAGTCTCGAATAATGAAGCAGAACCATCATATGATATATCAGATCGGCAGCTTCATAAATTATCTCGCTTGATTTGCCTCCCTTGGCAGCCACAACAAGCTCGGTTGCCTCCTCACCCACCTTTTTCAATATCGTATCGATTCCTTTGTCAAACAGTTTTGCGGTATAGGAAACATCCTTGGACAACTTGCAATGCTCTTTTATCGTTTCAGCCAATCTGTTTATCGCGTTATAGGTTGCCTTTTTGCCATCTCCGTAGCTTCTGTAAAAACAGCTTTTATTGCCGGTATGACAAGCCGCCCCGGTTTGGTCAACCAAAAAAAGCAGTGTATCATAATCACAATCATAAAGAACGGATACTATTTTCTGGTAATGACCCGAGGTTTCCCCTTTTTTCCAAAGAGAAGATCTGCTACGAGACCAAAAATGTGTATAACCGGTTTCAAGGCTCAGTTGCAACGAATCTCTGTTCATATAGGCAAGCATCAATACATTGCCGGTTTTCTCATCCTGTATTATTGCCGGAACAAGACCGTTTTTATCAAATTTTATCTTTTCAACCAAATTCATAACCTAACCGAAACCCCCAGATCATTCAGATATCTTTTCAAACCCGTTACGGAAAATTTGCCGTAATGAAATACCGATGCAGCCAAAGCCGCATCTACGCTTTTAAAAATTTCATAAAAATGACTCATTTTGCCGGCACCTCCTGATGCAATAATCGGTATCCTGACCGCTTGTGCAATCACTTCGGTCAACTCAACATCGAATCCGTCGTTTGTTCCGTCCGCATCCATGCTTGTCAATAAAATCTCGCCCGCTCCACAGGATTCCATCTTCTTAGCCCACTCTATCGCATCGATACCGGTTGATTTTCTGCCTCCGTATATCACAACCTCAAAACCGTTGCCATCGCTTCTTCGTCTTGCATCTATTGCAACAACAATATTCTGATTTCCAAAGCTGTATGAAGCCTCTTTGACAAAATCCGGGTTGAGAACCGCCTGAGTATTTATCGCCACCTTGTCTGCT
>JALWSW010000077.1 GCA_027080125.1 Campylobacterales bacterium
GCTACATAGAACTGCTCTTGCGGAACCATAGAAAAATGTTCGCTGCTCTGATCGCTATTGCTCATTGCAAAAAAATGGCTGATTATATCGTCTTTTCCCGCCGCAATGCCACATGATTCGTTTGGAAGCTCCGAGGACATATAAGCAAATATTTTTTCATACAGACTTTTTCCTATTTTCATATTATCTCCTTTTAAATATCACATTGAGGCAGTTTGATATCCTGCAGAGTTGTAATGGTCGGGTTATTGCCACAAATCGGACAATCGGGATTGCGTTTTATTTTTATAGTCCTGAACTCTATAGAAAGCGCATCGAAGGTCAATAATCTGTCCGAAAGCAAACTGCCGGCTCCGGTAATATATTTTATAGCCTCAAGCGCCTGAATAGAGCCTATCACACCTGCAACAGACCCGATTATTCCGGCTTCCGAGCAGGTTGGAACAAGCCCTGCAGGCGGAGGCGAAGCAAACATGCAGCGATAACAGGCACCTCCCGGAATATGGGTAAATGTTTGTCCCGAAAAACGCAGAATTCCTGCATGAGAAAACGGCTTGTTAAATAAAACAGCCGCATCGTTTATCAAAAATTTGGTCGGAAAATTATCGACCCCATCGATAACAAAATCATAACTCTTGATTATCTCACCGATATTTTTTGAATCTATCTGAAGATTAAGCCGCTCTATCCTCACATCCGGATTAAGCTGATGTAACTTTTCGAATGCCGAGTCTGCTTTCTGTTTTCCTATATCACCGGTAAAATGAATAATCTGGCGCTGAAGGTTTGTGATATCCACCACATCCCAATCGGCAATACCGATCCTACCAACACCCGCAGCAACAAGATAGTAAAGAGCGGGTGCGCCCAATCCTCCTGCACCTATTACCAAAACAGAGGCGTTAAGCAGCTTTTCCTGACCAACACCACCAATCTGCTCTAAAATAATCTGTCTGGAATACCTGAGAAGCTGGTCATTTCTCATCTGCCTCCTCCCATAAAGTATAAAAATTCCACATTATCGCCATCTTTGAGCATTCTGCTTTCATGCTCGTCAGCTTGGATGAACTCACCGTTTAGCTGAACAGAAACCATCTGCGGCAATTTAACATCTTTCAAAACAAGAAGTTTGCTCACAGAAATCTCGTTATCATCAAAAATTTCTTCTTTTCCGTTAACAACCAATTTCATTTATCTTTTCCTCCTATCGCATCAATTGCATTTAAAAAATCGTCTTTAAGATCATATTTATCCTCAATTCCAACCGAGACCCTGACCAATCCGTCTGTAATTCCTGAAGCAGCCTTTTCATTGTCGTTCAGTGCCGCACCAATTGTTGAGGCTGCATGTATTGCCATCGTTCTTGTATCGCACAGATTCGGCATATCAAGCGGAATTTTTAGGTTGTCGATAAATCCGAACGCCCGTTCGGCAGATTCAAAATCAATTGTAAAAATCGAGCCGTAGTAGCCGCTGAACTGCTCAGCTATCTGCTGAGAATAACGGGAAAATTTGGGATATTTGACATTAAGCCCCCTTTCTTTCAGAATTGTTGCCAGAAATTCCGCATTTTTACAGCTTTCCTTCACCCTAAGCGCAAGAGTCTCCATTCCGGTTAAAATACTCTCAGCAACCTCAGGAGAAAGGCATCCTCCGAGAACCGCAAGATAAAGCTGTCTCAACCCCGCAAGCAGCCACAAACCCCCCACATCTAACACTCTCACAACCACCACAACACCATCCAGTCGCAGACCCCAGCCTATACACACTCACCTATA
>JALWSW010000078.1 GCA_027080125.1 Campylobacterales bacterium
AGCTTTCTGCAAAGAGTAAAGGTTGCATTGCATGTCACAAGAGAACCACTACCGGCTTGTATCAGCAATGGGGAGCAAGCAAACATTTCAGGGCAAATGTGGGCTGCTATGAGTGTCACGGAGTAGGAACCACCGACAAGGAGGCATTAAAACATTATGGTTACAGGATTCATGTTATCGTAACACCGAAAGATTGTTCAAGATGCCACTCCAAGGAATATTCGGAATTTGAAAATTCTCATCATGCAAAGGCGGCGGAAATTCTCGGATCGCTTGATAACGCCCTTGCCGATTTTGTTGAGGGAAACAAAAAGTTTCATGGCAGATCGGCTCTTCTTGTAAACGGCTGCAAGCAGTGTCACGGTTCGATCGTCAAAATCAAGAACGGTCAGCCGACCGTCGATACATGGCCGAACGACGGAATCGGCAGAATCAATATCGATGGGTCGCGCGGCTCTTGCTCGGCATGTCATTTTAGACATACATTCTCAGTTAGCCAGGCAAGACAGCCTGAGACATGCGGAAGATGTCACCTGGGACCTGATCATCCTCAAAAAGAGATCTACGAGGAGAGCCGCCACGGTATCGCCTATTGGGCAAACAAAAGCAAGATGAATCTTGACAGTTCAAAGTGGGTAGTAGGTGTTGATTACAGCGCCGCTCCGACCTGCGCGACATGCCATATGAGCGCAACCAAAAATCAACCGGTAACCCATAATATAGGTGCGAGGATAAGCTGGAACAACAGACCTCCTGTATCTGTCAGGCCTGAAATTCCGGACAGAAAGCTTGGGCTCAAAAATATAATCCCATGGCAGCAGAGAAGAAAGAATATGAAAGATGTATGTTCGGCTTGCCACTCTGCCGATTATATCAATGCATTCTATGAGCAGTATGACGGGCTTATCAATCTTTATAACAACAAATTCGGGAAACCGGGCAAAAAGATTATGGGAATGATAAAAAAATATAAGCTTCTTAAGGGATTGCCCTTTAGCAACAAGATTCAGTGGACATGGTTTGAGATCTGGCATCATGAGGGACGCCGCGCAAGGATGGGTGCTGCTATGATGGGTCCTGATTATACCCATTGGCACGGACTTTATGAGGTTGCAAAGGCATGGTATAACGAATTTATACCTGAAATTAAACAGGTTATCGCAAATGGCATTGCTGCCGGCGGCGCAAAAGCGGCTGGAGCAAGGAAGGTTGAGGCATATCTTAATACAGTTTTGAACAGTGATAATCACAAATGGTTCATAGGCAAGATGTCGGCTGCCGAAAAGGCCGCAAGGGCTAAAGAGCGTGCGCTCTTTAGAGCTCGATACGCCAAATAGACAAACAGAGACTTAAGGCCGATATGCCGGCAGGGTATATCGGCCGTATTACGGCATCATGAGGATGAAGCTGGTAGCGTTGATGATTTTTGTTGCAGGATTTCTGTTTATAAACGGCAAACCTGTATATGCGGATGGTTGCTCTTGTGTGAGAATGCTAAATCCTGTTACGGCAATTGATAGATCTGAAAATCTTCTGTTTGCTTCTACGAACAAAGGTTATGTTTATAAAATCGATTTAAAAGGCGTAAAGCTCGGCGGTTATAAAACGGTTATATCTTTGCCGTATAAGAAAACGGTGGTAATTAACTACAGACCTGCGATATTTGCTATGGATATAAGCAAGAATGGTAAATATTTGGCGCTCTCTTCTGCTCTTGGCCTGATTGCCATTTACCGACTTTCGGATTTTTCCGTTATAGCCTCGCGCAAGGTGCCAAGCGAGGATGCATTCAGCTTGAAATTTCTTAACGGTAATGAGCTTGTCTTTGGAACAATCGACGGAAGAATTCTTTTGTGGGATTTTTCAGATAATAAATTGATATATAATGTCCAAATCGATCAATTTCCAATAATAAAGATAGCCATTAGCCCGAATAAAAAGCTCTTAGCCGTTGCAGACAAAAGCAGCGTAATAAAAATTTTAGACGCTGCCACAGGAAGGATAAAAACAAGTCTAAAAGGTCACAAGGACAGCCTAAGCGATATAGTCTTTGCCGGCTCGTCAATTCTTTATAGCGCATCTAAAGATTGGCAAATTATAAAATGGAATCTTTCGACAAAACATCATTGGGTTATCTTTAAAAGCCGCTCTGATATCGGTGCGTTATGTTATGATAAAAGCAGCGCCAATCTGGCGTTTGCAAGCAGTTATTCAGTCCTGTTTTTTAATACGGCAGCTATGGATCAATATAAAAAGATAGAGTGCCACAGCGCTCCCATAAACCGGATTTACTGTGGCGATAAGGTCTGCTTCAGCGCAGGCAGCGATTCAAAAATATGCAGGGAGTTTGAATGAATATAAGCAGCTTGGCGGTTTTATACAATCCGCAAAAACCGGGTGTCATAGATGATATCAACGCCATCAAAGGATGCGAGGTGAGTCTTTCCAAAGACGGGAAAGCTGTTGTGGTTGTTGAATCAGAGGATAACGACAGCGAGGTTAATATATGTAAAAGGGTAATGGATGTGGATGGAGTATCAGGCGCATACGTTGCTTACCATTATTTTGAAGATGAAACAATTGAAAGCGAATATAAGGAGGTTTTATGAAACTAAACAGGCGAGACTTCATCAAGTCGGCTGCAATAACGGCTGCAGCTGGCTCTTTGGGTTTGGCATCTCCTGCGGCTCAGGCAGATGATATAAAATGGGATAAAGCCGTCTGCCGATTTTGCGGTACAGGCTGCGGTGTTATGATCGGCACAAAAAACGGCAGGGTTGTTGCCAACAAAGGCGACCCTCAGGCTCCGGTTAACAGAGGGCTGAACTGCATAAAGGGCTATTTTCTGGCTAAGATATTATATGGTAAAGATCGCTTGAAAACTCCGTATTTGAGAAAGAAAAACGGAAAATTCGACAAGCACGGGGAGTTTGTTCCGATAAGCTGGAGCGAGGCGTTTGATATTATGGAAGAAAAATTCAAAGACGCTCTCAAAAAATATGGTCCGAATTCTCTTGCAATGTTCGGCTCCGGACAATGGACGATCTGGGAAGGATACGCCGCAAGCAAACTCTATAAGGCAGGATTCAGAACAAACAATATAGATCCGAATGCCAGGCATTGCATGGCGAGCGCTGTGGCCGGATTTATTCAAAGCTTTGGAATAGATGAACCGATGGGATGCTATGATGATATAGAAAACGCAACGGTGTTTGTCTTGTGGGGCTCTAATATGGCCGAGCAGCATCCTATTCTCTGGAGCAGGGTTTCCGATAGAAAGCTCTCGCATCCGGGCGTAAAGATCGTGAATCTGTCGACATTTTCCAACCGTTGCAGCGATCTTGCCGATATGGAGATAATCTTTAAACCGCAGACGGATCTGGCGATACTGAACTATATTGCAAACTACATAATAAGCCATAATGCGGTTAACTGGGATTTTGTAAAAAAACATGTGGCATTCAAAGAAGGTCCCACCGATATTGGATACGGTCTCAGAGCGTCTGACCCAAGAGAGCAGGGGCAGCTTCACAGAAGCTCAGCCAAGAAAGGCTGGCTTGTAAACTTTAACAGACTAAAGGAACATGTTTCAGGATATACGCTTGATTATGTCTCGAAACTTTCCGGTGTTCCTGCCGGCAAACTTCAGAGGTTGGCAGAAATCTATGCTGATCCGAATGCCAAAATCACATCGTTCTGGACAATGGGGTTTAATCAGCATACCAGAGGAACATGGGTAAATGAGCTGTGTTATATGGTTCATCTTTTGACAGGAAAGATCAGCACGCCGGGAAATTCTCCCTACTCGCTGACCGGTCAGCCTTCTGCATGCGGAACCGCGCGGGAGGTTGGAACATTTGCTCACCGGCTTCCAGCGGATCTGGTTGTAATGAAAAAGGCTCATCGTCAGATGGCAGAGAAGATCTGGCATCTGCCTGAGGGCACGATTCCGGGAAAAGTTGGAACTCATGCGGTCAAAATGATGAGGTGGCTGGAAGATGGTAAGATAAAGGTATTCTGGAGCCAGGTGGCAAATCCGTTTCAGGATTTTGCCAATCTGAATCCTTTTGCAAAAGCTGCCAGAGAGATGGATAATTTTATAATTGTCTCGGATGCATATCCAACCGTAAGCGCCAAGGTTGCAGATCTGATACTTCCTGCGGCTATGATCTATGAAAAGGAGGGCGCATACGGCAATGCGGAAAGAAGAACCCAGTTCTGGCGTCAACAGGTCAAAGCCCCCGGAATTGCCAAAAGCGATCTCTGGCAGGTTGTGGAATTTTCGAAACGCTTTAAGCTTAAAGAGGTATGGCCTTCAAGCTTAGTTGCAAACAGCGAATATACTCCTGATACAACACTCTTTGAGGTGCTCTATGCAAATCCCCGTGCAAAAAAATACAGATGGACCGACCCGATTGAGATGGGGCATGATAATGATGAATCAAAACAATATGGTTTTTATATTCAAAAATATCTGTGGGAGGAGTATCGCCTGTTCGGATTGGGCAGAGGCCACGATCTGGCTCCTTTTGATGCATATCACAGAGTCAGAGGGTTGCGTTGGCCTGTTGTCAGCGGCAAAGAAACCAGATGGCGCTTCAAGGAAGGCTATGATCCTTATGTGGAAACCGGAACCGGATATCAGTTCTATGGCAATAAGCATAAAAAAGGTATTGAAAACAGGGCGGTCATCTGGGTCAGACCGTATCAGCCTCCCACAGAATCACCCGATGAGAATTATGATATGTGGCTTTGCACCGGAAGGGTGCTTGAGCATTGGCATTCCGGGTCTATGACAAGAAGAGTGCCGGAATTGTACAGAGCGGTTCCGTATGCGGTTATCTATATGAATCCTGATGATGCGAAGGAAAGAGGACTAATCAGAAATTCCGTTGCGGTGGTAGAATCGAGGCGCGGCAAGGTAAGAGCAAGAGTTATGACAAACGGAAGAAACAGACCTCCCAGAGGATTGGTTTTTGTTCCATGGTTCGATGCGAAGGTTCTGATTAATAAATGCACCCTTGATGCGACCTGTCCGATATCCAAGCAAACAGATTACAAAAAATGTGCGGTGAGGGTATATAAGGCATAATTCTATGAAGGGAAAGCAGGATCGACGGGGCTTTTTTATAAAAATTCTTCGCACAATTTCGGCTCTGTTTGCCGGAGGACTGTTCTTCGGTGCATATGCCAAGCAGGTAAAATCAGAGCCTTCTCCGATACGCCCTCCAGGAGCTTTAAATGAGTCTGATTTTATAAAAACCTGTATAAAATGCGGCCAGTGTCTGGAGGCATGTCCATATTCGAGCATAAAACTTGCAAAGCCATTTACCGGCATAGCTATCGGCACGCCGTATCTTGTGGTAAGAGAAATCCCTTGCTATATGTGTGAGGATATTCCGTGTGTCAAACCGTGTCCCTCAGGAGCGCTTGATAAAAAGATGAAGGAGATAGGCAAGGCTAAGATGGGTCTTGCGGTTCTTATAGATCATGAAAACTGTATAGCGTATCAGGGATTAAGATGCGAGGTATGCTACAGGGCGTGTCCATTTATCGGAAAAGCCATTACAATTGAGTTTATTCCTAACAAAAGAACAGGCCGACATGCGCTTTTTATTCCTGTTGTTCATAGCAATAGCTGCACCGGATGCGGTATGTGTGAGCATGCCTGTATTCTTGATGAGGCTGCCATTAAGGTTCTGCCGATAGAAATTGCGAAAGGAAAACTTGGAAAACATTATCGATTCGGATGGAAAGATGAGTCGTAGCTTTATATACAGACATCGTTTCACAATTGCCAGAAGAACTACTCAGATTGCAATTATGGCGCTCTTCTACGCAGGGAGCCACTTCGGATTGAAAATTTTGACCGGTAATCTGTCATCTTCAAAGATTCTCGGACTGCTTCCCATGGCCGATCCGGTCGCGGTTATTCAGATTTTTGCCGCAACTGGCTCAATTGCGCCTGATATCCTGATTGGAGCGGCAATCGCAGTAGGATTCTATCTTGTTGTAGGTGGCCGTTCGTTTTGCGGATGGGTTTGTCCGGTAAACATCATAACCGATTTTGCAAGATGGCTTAGAAACAGATTGGGATTGCCTGACCCGTATTCAATCAGCAGGATGGTCAGAATTTGGTTCTTTTTTGCAATAATTGTGCTGTCGGCTCTATTCGGAATAACCATTTTTGAATATGTGAGTCCTATCTCAATGCTTCACAGAGGCATAATTTACGGCATTGGGGCAGGATGGATTGTTCTTGTTGCGTTGTTCCTGTTTGATCTTTTTGTAATAAAAGACGGATGGTGCGGTCATCTTTGTCCGGTTGGAGCGTTTTGGTCGTTTGTCGGCAGATTCAGTCTGATAAAGATAAAATTAAAAGGAAAATACGATCCGGACAAGTTGAAAAATGCTATCAAAATCTGCCCCGAACCGGAGGTTTTAAGTCCATCATCTTTTAAAAACGGCAGAATGATAAGCGGAAACTGCATAAATTGCGGAAGATGCGTTCAGTTGTCCGATAAACTTGGCTTTTCATTTAAAAAATCAAAAAATTCAGAAGGAGGAAATCTATGAAAAAAATTATAATATTTGCAGCTATACTGCTTTTTGCAGCAGGCTGCGGCAGGGAAAATGCAAATCCTATAAGCGATAGAGATATTTCGTACAGAGCTGCATCCCTTACCTCAACTCCACCGGTTGAACCGAAAGCGGCCTATTCAAGCAAACCACCCGGAGCTGCTCCTATTTTGCCGAGGGCTTATAATGGAGCCCCGCCCCAGATACCTCATTCTATTGCAGGAATGCCGGAGATAACACCCGGCAACAATGTGTGTTTTAATTGTCACAACCGGAAGTCTGCAAAACTTTTTGGCGCAACCCCGATACCTGAATCGCATTACACCGACAACCGAACAGGAGAGAAACTGCCGGTTCTCTATAAAGGCAGGTTCAACTGCGTGATGTGCCATGTTGTTCAATCGGACGCAAAGCCGCTTGTAGGAAACAGCTTTAGCAGATAGGCAACAAGGAAAGTCCAAACCCCCGCAGCGCCTTACCTGCTGGTGAGGCGCTTTCTTTCGTATTTTTATATATGTATAGAGACTAAAACAGTTTATCGAAGAGTTTCTTCAATCCTTTATTTTTGATGATTTTGTTAAAGCGGCTTTTTATTTTGGACCTTATCAAACCCTTTGCATCGATTTTTATTCTCGGTTTTGCGAGTTTTCCTCTAATAAAAACGTCTAACCTTTTGTTTCTTATTTGGATATTCAGTTTGGAATTTATGCTGTTATCGTTGGCATTGATTATAAATCCGTTTGAA
>JALWSW010000079.1 GCA_027080125.1 Campylobacterales bacterium
GCTAATCGGCAGATATAACCTTTATAACATTATGGCTGCTCTTGGATTTGCCTATGCGGAAGATATCGATATGGAGAGGGCGAAAAAGGGCATAGAGACGCTTTTAACCGTCGCCGGAAGAATTGAGAAGATAAGTCACAATGGTATTGATATTTATATCGATTATGCTCATACCCCCGATGCGTTGTATAATGTCGGAGATTGTATTAAAGAGCTTGGTTACGGATGCATAATAACGGTTTTTGGCGCCGGAGGCAACAGAGACAGAACAAAAAGACCGATGATGGCAGCCGCAGTCGAAACATTTTCCGATACGGCAATCGTTACAACGGATAATCCGAGAAATGAGAAGCCAATGAAAATTATAGAGGATATTTTGAAGGGATTTGAAAAAGATTGCTATGAGGTGGAAGTTGACAGAAAAAAGGCTATAGAGATAGCGATTAGGAAGGCAAAACCGGGTGATGCGGTGCTAATAGCAGGCAAGGGACATGAGACATATCAGATCATCGGTGATAAAAAATATTATTTCAGCGACAAAGCTGTTGTCAGAAAGGTGATATCGGAGCTATGATAGGACTTCAGGAGCTTGAAAAAACTACAAATGCAACCGTTATCAGCAAAGGCGCGTCAAATCGGTTTGAAAATATCTTTATTGACAGCAGGAAGGTTACGCCCGGCTCGATATTTTTTGCCATAAAGGGAAATAGGTTCGACGGACACGATTTTATAGACGAGGCTGTAAAAAACGGAGCGGTGGCGGTAGTGTGTCAGAAAGATATCAAGCCGATTGAGGGGGTAAGCCTGCTTAAGGTTGATGACAGCATAAAAGCTTTGGGTATGCTGGCACGCTTTAATAGATTGAAATATTCCATTCCGGTTATTGCCGTAACCGGCAGCGTTGGCAAAACAACGACAAAGGAACTTATAGCAAAAAACCTGATAAGATACGGCGATACGGTTTATACCGAGGACAATCAGAATAATCATATCGGTGTTCCTTTGACGCTTTTGAAGATAAATCGTTTTACGAAATATGCCGTTATCGAAATTGGCTCAAATCATCCCGGAGAAATCTCTTATCTTGCCTCTTTGGTTAAGCCGACCCATTCGTTGATAACATCAGTCGGGGCAAGTCATCTTGAGGCATTTGAGACAATTGAAAATGTTATTGCCGAAAAGCTTTCCGTGATGGATGAGACCGATAGCAAAGGTTATCTCATTATAGACGCCTCTGATGACCTGCTTGTCAGCAATGCTATGGAGAAAGCCCGGGAGATAGATTTTGACAAAAAACGTATCATAAGATTTTATGCCGATTCTTCTGATAAAACAAAGGGAGATATAGTTATGAGTAATAGCGCTGCGGCAAAAGCAGTTTTTTCGCTGATTGAACCCGAAAAAACATTTAAGCCGGTTTCAATCGAGCTTAATCTAAGAATGGAAAGGCGTTTTCTAAATGGCGCTTCGATAGTTCTGGATTGTTACAATGCAAACCCGATTTCGTTTCGTTATGCCATAGAGCAACTGAATTTGGAGGATGCAAAAAGGCGGTTTGTTGTTATAGGAGATATGGCTGAGCTTGGAAAAAACAGCATAAAATATCATATTCAGATTGTTAATATGTTGCGGCAATCAGGTTTCAGAATGGTTTCATATGGTAAAATGAGCAAAGCTGCATTAGATAGATGCGGAATTTCAGCTCCCTGTTTTGATAATCCGAAAGATGCGGCAAACTATCTGTTTGGTGAGCTGAAAACCGGTGACCAGTTGCTTATAAAAGGGTCAAGGGCGATGCAGATGGAAAATATCTGGTATGAGTTGCTGAGGCTTGCCTCAGGCAGGCAACTGGAACTTCCGGTGAGCTGATGCTATATTTAGCCTATCTTTCACTTTCAAATAAGCTGCCTGCCATGTTTGGTTATATCAGTTTCAGGGCAATTTCAGCGGCGCTGAGCGCTTTTGTGCTGGTGATGATCTTTACACCTGTTTTTATCAAACTCAGCAATAGGAAAAGAATAGGGCAGGTTGTAAGAGACGATGGTCCTGCAATGCATGCCAGCAAATCAGGAACGCCTACTATGGGAGGTGTTGTATTTTCATTGGTAACAATTTTTTCGTCGTTTTTGTGGTCAAACATCACCAACAGGTTCGTATTGCTGCTTATGTTGGCAACTGTTTTCGGAGCCGGTTTGGGATTTTTGGATGATTACCGGAAAATATACAGGAAAACATCAAAAGGCATAAGCGCAAAGGCACGGCTTATGGCTGAAACTCTGTTTGCCGTTTTTGTCCTGCTATCGTTGCAGAAAATCTATGCAGCTAATCATTTCTCCTATATAACAAACCTGTTTTTTCCGATAACAAAACTGAGCGTAGATTTGGGTTTTTTCTATTTTGTTTTTGGCGCTTTTGTGATTGTGGGAAGCGCAAATGCGGTGAATCTGACCGACGGACTTGATGGTCTTGCAACCGGGCTTTCGCTTGCGGTGATTTTGGTTTTTGTTGCTGCCTCCTATCTTGCCGGAAACCTAAATTTTGCAACCTATCTTCATATACCCCATATCATAGGAGCCGGAGAAATAGCCATTTATCTTGCCGCTTTTTTCGGTTCCTTGTTAGGATTTTTATGGTATAACTGTTATCCGGCGGAAATCTTTATGGGAGATACCGGTTCGCTTGCCATAGGCACGGTAATGGGAACCGCTGCGGTAATAATCAAAGATGAACTGCTTTTGGCAATTGTAGGCTCGGTGTTTGTAATGGAGACACTTTCGGTGATTCTTCAGGTATCGAATTTCAAACTCAGAGGCAAACGTATTTTTTTGATGGCTCCGCTGCATCATCACTTTGAGTTAAAAGGTTGGAAGGAGCCGAAGGTTATTGTAAGATTCTGGATTATCGGATTGATAATTGCAATCTTCAGCCTTGTTATGTTTAAGATACGATGAAAACAGCGGTTTTGGGAAAAGGGAAAACCGGCAGCGCGGTTGTTCAATATTTGGCTTGCCACCGGATTGCCTATGATATTTTTGACAGGATTGATCCTGATGAAAGAATAGAAACGCCGCCACATTACGATATTGCCGTTGTTTCTCCGGGATGGGTTAAAGAGCACAATTTAATAAAGGCGCTGCAGAAAAGCGGGGTGCCTATTGTTTCAGAGATTGAATTTGCCTCTGCAAAGATAAAAAAACCGATAATAGCTGTGAGCGGCACTAACGGAAAAACGACCTGTTGCAATCTTATATCGCGCATTCTCGATGCAAATGGACTAAGGGCTCCGGTAGCAGGAAACATAGGAATTCCGCTGATAAGCTATGTTGATAGCCAAAATGATTACGATCTGATAGTTTGTGAGATAAGCAGTTTTCAAATGGAGTTTACCGAACGATTCAAACCTAAGGTATCTGTTTTGCTAAATATTGCCGAGGACCATCTTGATAGACACGATAGCTTTGATGAGTACAGGTCGCTTAAATTGAAAATGGTTAAAAATCAAGACGAAAACGATTTTTTTATTACATCGCTTGATAAAAAGATAGAAGCAGATTTCGATATTGTCGCAAATACGCTCTATTTTTCGCTTAATAAACCTGCCGATGTGTATAAAATCGGGAACAGGATAAAAATGAATAAACTGGAAATTGCAACAGATAGATTGAAACTTGCAGGTAATCATAACATCGAAAACATTATGGCTGCGCTTTTGACTTCATCTCTGTTTGCAAAGTTGAATAAAAAGAAAACGGAGGCGGCGTTGGAAGATTTTGCGACATTAGAGCATAGATTGGAATATGTGGACAGTGTGGATGAGGTTGATTTTGTAAACGATTCGAAAGCAACAAATGTGGCGGCGGTAAAAAGCGCGCTGGCCAGCTTTAAGGACAAAGGCGGCAAGGTAGTGCTTCTTCTGGGAGGGCGCTACAAGGGCGGCGATTTTTCGACAATATTCTCAGATATTGATATGATAAGGGCAATTGTTGCATTTGGCGAAGCAAGAAACACAATAAGAGCTCAGCTTCAATCAAACCGGTTGTATGTGGTTCCGGCTATCAATTTGAAAGGGGCTGTTTACGGAGGATTTAATTTTGCTGCAAAAGGGGATACGGTTTTGCTGTCCCCGGGATGTTCGAGCTTTGATGAATTTGAGAATTACAAGATCAGAGGTAAACGGTTTAAAGAGATTGTAAGCGAAATCAAGAGAGATTACGATTATTGAGTAGGGTTTCCTTAAGGCTGCATCTTTTGACAGGTGCCTCAATTTTGATTGCAGTAGGAATCATAGCCATCTACAGCAGTTCTGCACCGATCGGAATATTAAAATATCATGACGATGCTCATTTTTTGAAAATCTATCTGGCTCATCTTCCTGTGGGTGCAATTCTTTTTTTCTATTACGCGCATCTGCCCGGAGAAAAGCTGATGCGTCAAAGTAGGGTGTATATTGTTCTATCGGTCGTTTTGCTTTTGCTTGTGTTTCCTCCCTTAGGTCACAAGATTAACGGGTCATACAGATGGATAAAGATGGCGTCAATCTCATTTCAGCCGTCTGAGCTTGCAAAACTTGCGGTTGTTTTGTTTACGGCTTATTTTGTCACCAAGCATAGCGATATAAAGCGATATTCAATGTTGCTGCCGATTCTTGCGCTGATTATGATAGTTTCGCTTCTTGTTGTGGCGGAACCGGATTTTGGCAACGCAGCCGTTATTATTGCGATCGGATTCGGTATGCTTTTTGCCGCAGGCGCCAGGATATCTCATATCATTATAACAGGTGGGTTGATCGGACTTTCAGCAGGCTTTGTAGTTATTTCGTCTTCCTACAGAATCAGAAGAATCGTTGCGTTTCTTCATCCGTGGGCTAATGCAAAAACCGCAGGTTATCAGGTTATTCAATCCATAGTGGCAATCGGCTCGGGAGGTTTTTTTGGAAAAGGCCTTGGCAATAGTGATGCAAGGCTTTTTTTTCTTCCTGATGCATACAACGATTATATCTTTTCTATCATAGCCGAGGAAATCGGCTTTTTGGGCGCGGTCTTTGTGATTGCGGTTTTTGCCTATTTTATTACAATATGCATAATGATAGCCCGCAGGGCATCTGAAAGGTTTGACAAGATGGCAGCTTTTGGCATAGCTATGCTTTTTGCAATAGAGTCGATTTCAAATATGATGGTCGTAACCGGACTTTTGCCTCCCAAAGGTATTGTGCTTCCGCTTATCAGTTACGGAGGTTCGGCAATGTTGGTAAATTTTATAATGCTGGGGATTTTATACAGAATTGCGAAAAAATAGGATAATTATAACCGGCGGTGGCACGGGAGGGCATCTTTTTCCAGCCATAGCAATGGCAGGCAGATTTGAGGCTGAAGGTTGGGATGTCGAACTGATTGGCTCGCAAAGCGGTATAGAGCGAAAAATTCTGAAAAATTATAACTATAGATACTATCTGCTTAATTCTGCAGGCTTTGTAGGGAAATCGGTTTTTAGAAAAGTAAAATCGCTTTTTAAGCTTTTTGATGCCGTTTTTGAATCCGTAAAAATATTGAAAGGATTTGAACCGAAAGCATTGCTTACAACAGGAGGATTTGTCGGTCTGCCTGCCTCTATTGCCGCTTTCTTATTAAAAATTCCGATTTTTGTAACCGAGCAGAACAGTATTCCGGGATTTGCAAATCGCATAATAGGAAAATTTGCCAAACATATTTTTTTGAATTTTTCCTCAACCGCAGAATTTTTTGAAAAAAGCAAGTTGAGCATTGTTGGTAACCCCATAAGGCAAAATATAAAAAATGCACAAAAAGGGATAAAGCATAGAGAATTGCCGATTACCGTTGTTGTATTAGGAGGAAGCAGGGGGGCAAAGGCTATCAACGATGCGGTAATCGAAATGGCTGAATTTGTCAAATTGGATGGCTCCTTAAACCTAATTGCGCAAACCGGAGAGGCTCAGTTTGAAGAGGTGAGAGCTGCTTACACAGATGCGGCAAATGTTCATGTTCTCAAATTTATAGATGATATGGCTGCGGTATATAGTGCTGCTGATATGGCTGTCTCAAGAGCCGGAGCTACAACAATAAGCGAGTTGGTTTATCTTTTGATTCCTGCGATTTTCATTCCGTATCCGTTTGCGGCGAATAATCATCAAAAGAAAAACGCCCTTGAGATTGCAAAGACAGGAGGCGCAATAGTCATTGATAATTATGAGCTTTCGGGAAGATTGCTTTATAAAGCGATAAAGGAAAATGCAGTCAAACTGCAAAATATGTCTGATAATCTCAAGAAGATAAAGCGTGCAGAGGCAGATATGTTGATTTTTGATAAAATAAAAGAGATTACAAACTAAAAGGGTTTGCAAAAACGGCAGAAAGTTCCTATCTGCTGAAATTGATTAATTGTTTACGAGCAAGTTATGTTGCACGCCAAAGAAAATTTTGCTAAATTGATAAAATGATGAAAAAAATCCTGTTTGCGACAATTTTTGTTTTGTTCTTAACAAGGGGGCATGCTATGGGGATTTTCAGTGTTGCTTCTTCTTCGTTTGAGAATGGTAAATTTATCCCATCTAAATTTAGCTGCGTGGGTAAAGATATCTCGCCTCAGCTGAGTTGGAAAAATGCACCTGATGGCACAAAGAGCTTTGCGATTATAGTAAATGATCCCGATGCACCTTCGGGAAACTGGATTCATTGGGTAATCTACGATATAGGTGCAACCGTTAACTCAATAAAAGAATCTGAAAGTAAAAATATGGCAGCATTTGGCGCTGTAAGCGGAGTAAACGATTTTGGTAAGATAGGCTACAACGGACCTTGTCCGCCTCCGGGTCATCCCCATCGCTACCTTTTTACCGTCTATGCGTTGGATAAGCTGCTTGAAAAGCGCAATGGAATAACAGCGGAAAGGCTGCAAAAGATGATGAAAGGACATATATTGGCAAAGTCATCTTATATGGGCTTATTCTCAAGATAATATGACCTTTATAGAATTGTGAAGGGTGCTATAATGAAAGGAAAGAAATTTGATAGGAATCGATAAAGATTTAGATTGTTTTATTGTTTTTTTAGTGCAGGAAAATCAGTTTCCCGGAAACAAAAAGAGCGACAGGCAATTTTAATAAAGTTTTATATGATAAGTTACAGGAGGCATGGGTGACAAATAGAATAACTCAGCGTATTCAGATTCGATTTAGGGATACCGATGCTATGGGTCATGTAAATAATGCTGTATATTTTACCTATTTTGAGACAGCAAGAGGACGATTATTCAAGGAACTTTTCAAGGATAAGGAACAGTTGCAGAATCTTCCGATTATTGTGGCAAGTAACAGTTGCGATTATCTGAAGCCGCTTTTTGTGGGAACAAATATCATTGCTCAATGTTATGTTTCGAGAATAGGTGATAAAAGTTTTACGATTACGACAAAAATTCTGGATGAGGACGGAACTGTTTATGCGTCTGGCAAAACCGTCGCTGTTTTTTATGACTATGAACATTCAAGATCGATAAGAATTCCAGAGCAATATAGAACTGTTTTGAAACGGTTTTTTGTCGATGAATAACGGATTCCCGGCAAAAACCGTTTCGCTTGAAATTAATCCTCCTGTTGATGCTGATTTTGAAAAGCTCAAAAAAAGGATAGATTCAATTGCCGGTTTTATAGATTTTGTAAATGTGACAAGCTGTCCTATGGGCAAGTTAAGACCCTCGGCGGTTGCGTCCGCTTATTTTATTCAAAACAGATGTGGCGTAAAAACCGTTGCCAATATTACATGCAGAGATAGCAATCTTCTCGGTTTGGCATCTGAACTTTTGGGAGCAGATCTGCTTGGAATAAAAAACATACTTGCTGTAACAGGAGATCCTGCTCAGGAGCCCTCCGACTCTGTTTTTCAGAGCGATGTTTTTGAACTCATAAAGCTTGCTGCCGATATGAACAGGGGCGAAACGTTTGCAGGTAAAATAGCCAGAAAAACATCATTCAAAATAGGTTGCGCCACGCTTGTTCCGCCCTCAAGCCCGGGAGGTATTTATCGGCGTTTAATGAGGAAACGGGATGCGGGAGCTTCGTTTTGCATTACCCAACCTGTTTACAGCGTCGACTCGCTTGAGAAGTTTCTCAAGATAACCGAGTCTGTAAAGATGGATAAAATTATCGGATTTATGCCGTTTGCAAGTTTGAGGATGGCTCGTTATATCGATAAAAATGTGCCAGGCATCAATATTCCGCATAATTTGATGAGGCAATTAGAGCAAGACAGAGAAAACGTGCATAAAATCGGAATAGTTCATATAAAGAAGATTATTAGCGAAGCTAAAAAAAAGGGTCTGCTTGAGGGGATTTCAGGCGTTCATTTTATGCTGTATGGCAACGATACCGAGCTTTTGAGCTGGGCAAAAAACTTTTTAAAGGACTAAGATGTATAGCGATGCAATCATGGGTATTATAGGCAGGGACCCGTTTCTGCTTGAGAAAAAGATTGAAGAGACGGCAGAATATATTGTTCTGTTGGAAAAACTTTTGGAGGAAAACGGAATAATCGTAGATGATGATCTGTTAAAAGAGCTGAAAAAACGATATTTTGATGAGCTGAAGGAGGAGAAAAGACGGTTTCTGATGCAGTTTGCAGGTGAGATAATAAGGGAGGAGGGATAAATGAGTATAAAAAATGATAAATGGATAATCAAGCAGGCTAAAGGTGGAATGATAGAGCCGTTTGCAGGCAGACAGGTAAGAAAAGGGGTTATCAGTTATGGAGTATCCAGTTACGGTTATGATATGAGAATTTCGGACGAATTCAAAATATTTACCAATGTGAATAGCTCCGTAGTTGACCCAAAACAGTTTTCACCCAAAAATTATATAGATTACAAAGGCGATATCTGTATTATTCCGCCAAACAGCTTTGCGCTTGCAAGAAGCGTTGAGTATTTCAGAATACCAAGAAAGGTGTTGACCGTTTGTCTTGGCAAATCAACCTATGCCAGATGCGGAATTATTGTTAATGTAACACCGTTTGAGCCGGAGTGGGAAGGTTATGTTACAATTGAGGTGTCAAACACCACACCGCTGCCTGCCAAGATATATGCAAACGAAGGAATAGCGCAGGTATTGTTTTTTGAAGCTGATGAGGAATGTTTGGTCAGTTATGCGGATAAGAAAGGCAAGTATCAAAATCAGAAGGGGATAGTACTGCCTAAACTATAAATTATTTTTTGAAAATACGGGAGGATAGATGTCAGGTCATAGTAAGTGGAGCAATATAAAATATAAAAAGGCTGCCGAGGATGCCAAAAGAGGCAAGATTTTTACCAAGTTGATAAAGGAAATCACAATAGCCACAAGAATGGGAGGCAAAGACCCGGATGCAAATCCACGGCTTAGGATTGCCATTGACAGAGCAAGAGCGGCTAATATGCCAAGAGATAATATCGAAAGAGCGATAAAAAAAGGCGCAGGTGAGCTTGGAGGAGCCAAATTTGAAAATGTTATATATGAAGGCTATGCGCCCGCGGGTGTAGCCGTGCTTGTTTTTGCAAATACCGATAACAAAAACAGAACAGCCTCAAGCATAAGAAGCACGTTCAACAAACTTGGCGGAAACCTTGGCGAAACCGGATGTGTAAGCTGGATGTTTGAACAGAAAGGAGTCATCTCTTTTGATAACAGTATAGACGAGGAAGAGCTGATGGAAAAAGCTATCGAAGCAGGTGCGCTTGATATAAAAGAAAATGAAGAGCATAGCTGCTATGATGTCTATACCGATCCCAAAGATCTTTACAAGGTAAATAGCGAGTTGGAAAAACAGGGGCTGAAATCCAATGATCTGTTTCTGGATGAGATTCCGAAAACCAAGGTAGGGTTAAGCGAAGAGGACAAGCAGAAGGTAAGAAGACTTGTTGAAAAATTAGACGAGCTTGATGATGTTGATGATGTTTACACAAACTGTGATCTTGACTGACAACCACTGGTAAACGGTGTGAGTCAGATTGGATATTACCATATCAATCTAACTCACACCAAGAAATAGACTTTCCATTAAATAGTTAATCAATTATTAATAACAAATTTTAACCTTAAGATATCTTGACATTTAAATTGTCAGTGCTAATCTATAGTTCTGTATAGTATGATAGACGGGGGGTATAATGTCTGAGTCTTTTATCAAAAATATTCCCGTTCAGGAATATGATGTTGTAATTGTCGGAGCCGGTCTTGCCGGAACATCCGCTGCAATGGATATTCAGAAAGCGGGAAAGAAGGTGGCCGTTATAAGCAAACTTCATCCACTGAGAAGTCATTCGGGCGCTGCGCAGGGAGGCATAAATGCCGCGCTTTCTGCTGAGGACAGTCCTGATCTTCATGCATTTGATACGGTAAAGGGAAGTGACTATCTTGCCGACCAGAATGCGGTTGAGTTTATGTGCCAAAAGGCGCCTGAAACCGTTAGATGGATTGCCAATTGCGGTGCCGTGTTCAGCCGAAGCTCAGATGGTCATATTGCAATGCGTCCTTTTGGTGGAGCAACAAAACCGAGAGCCTGCTATGCAAAGGACAGAACCGGTCTTGCGCTGCTTCAAACGGTTTATGAGCAGGCAATTGCGGCGGGGGTTAGATTTTTCAGCGAGTGGTATGTCTCTGATCTGATTTATAAGGATGGTGTAACAAGAGGGGTTGTTGCGTTCGATCTTTTGGGGCTCAACTACACCATATTTAATGCCAAAGCCGTAATGTTTGCAACAGGAGGATATGCGAGAGCATACAAAGTTACTACAAATGCTCATGCAAACACCGGAGACGGATTGTCAATAGTAGCAAGGCACGGACTTCCGCTTGAGGATATGGAGTTTGTTCAGTTTCACCCAACCGGACTTGCAGGGCGCGGAATTCTTATTTCTGAGGCTGCAAGGGGCGAGGGAGGAAGGCTCTATAACAGCGAAGGTGAGCGCTTTATGGAAAAGTATGCTCCGGAAAGCAAGGAGCTTGCGCCGCGGGATATAATAAGCCGCTGCATAGCTATGGAGATAAGAGAGGGCAGGGGAGTCGGTCCAAAAAAGGATGCGGTTGAGATACGACTGATGCATCTGGGGGAGCGCCTGATTATGACCCGTCTGCCTGAATTGCGCGATCTGGCGATAACGTTTCTTGGACAGGATATGATTGTCGAACCGGTATATATCTCACCAACTGCACATTACTCTATGGGCGGTATTCCGTGCGATATTGAAGGACACGTTAAAAAAGACAGCAGAGGCACCATAGTGACGGGTTTGTATGCAGCCGGAGAATGCGCATGCGTGAGTGTTCATGGCGCAAACCGACTCGGATGCAACTCTTTGCTGGATGCATTGGTGTTCGGAAGACACACGGCTGAGACAATAATTAACGATTTAAACAACGGTACTCTTATACTGCATAAGGTAACGGCTGAGGATGCGGATGCGGCTATCGGGGAGGTTGAGGGAATACTTCATAGCAAAGGTGAGGAATCTGTACCGGTTTTGCGTGACAGGCTGAGAGAATCTATGACGGAAAATGCGGGTGTTTTTAGAACCGAAGAATCACTTTTGAAGGAAAGAGAGATTCTTGCAGAGCTTAGCGAACGCTACAGGCATATTCATATAGATGATAAAAACAGGGTTTATAATACCGATCTGGAAGAGGCGATAGAGCTGGGGCATATGCTTGATTATGCCAGATTCATAGTCGAAGGGGCGATTGCAAGAAAAGAGAGCAGGGGAGCGCATTTCAGATATGATTATCCCGAACGCGATGACAAGAATTTTCTCAAACACAGCTATATGTTTATGCACTCGGACGGGACGATAAAAATTGAATACGGCGATGTTCATATTGGCAAATTTAAACCGAAAAAAAGAATATATTAGGATTGAATATGGAAAAGAAAAGAATAACCTTCAAAGTTTTTAGGTTTAATCCTGCTGTTGATGATCTTCCGCATTACGAATCCTATGTGATGGAAGTAAAAAAAGATGCCTTGGTGTTGGATATTCTCAACAGGATAAAATGGGAGTTTGACGGTTCGTTTACATATCGGCGAAGCTGCCGTCACGGAATATGCGGGAGCTGTTCAATCAGGGTTAACGGCAAGGTAGTCCTGTCATGTAAAGAGAATGTTTTTGAGCTGACCGATATCTTTGGTGATCTTCTTGTTCTGGAACCTCAAAATAAACAAAAGGTTATAAAAGATATGGTTATCGACCGGGTTGATTTTTGGAATAAATATACGGAGGTCAAGCCGTTTCTTGTTGCCAAATATGATGAGCATCCTGAGGTTGAGGCAAGAGTTTCTCCTGATGAAGCAAGTCTGATGCTTGATTCGGATATCTGTATTCAGTGCGCTAACTGCTATTCGGTTTGTCCGTCGGTAAGGGTCAATGAAAAATATTACGGACCTGCGGCATTTGTTAAAGCGTATCGATTTATCGTTGATACAAGGGATCATAACAAGAAGGAACGTATAGACATCATTAATGAACCTGAAAAAGGGGTATGGGATTGCGTTAAATGCTATAAATGCGCTGAGGTCTGCCCTAAGGGAGTCAATCCCATAGAAAAGATAACCCTGCTTCATAATCAAGTGTTCAAAGAGGGACGTGCAAAAAATAACGTTGCAACCCGTCATGCGATAGGATTTAAAAAATCGATTCAGAAAAACGGATTTCTGGATGAGGGATTTCTGGTGCGTTATTCGGAAGGTATTTTTGGGACAATGAAGCATCTTCGCGAGGCGTTTGATATGTTCAGACGTGGCAAGATAAAGATGCCATGGAATATGCCTTCAAAGCCTAAAAAGATGAATGAGATCAAACAGCTTATAAAAGTTGCCTCAAAGATTGAATGCAGGAGAAAATGGTGAAAAGATTAAGATATGCGCTTTATGCGGGTTGCACCGCCAAGCAGTCAACCCCGGAATTATGGAAATCCACAATGGCAGTTGCCGATAAACTTGGAATAGAGCTTGTTGACCTGAAAGAGGCTACCTGTTGCGGAGCAAGTCATCTGAGAGATTTTGATGCGTTTCTTTCTATGGTGCTTAATGCGAGAAATATCTGTTATGCGGAGATGAAGAATCTTGATATGGTAACAATCTGTAACACATGCCAGAATAATATTGCTTTTGTCAAGGCAAAGCTTGACGAGGATGCTCAGCTTAGACTTGAGGTAAACGAGCATCTTGCCGAGATAGGTTTGAAATATAGAGGAACCTCGAGCGTCAGACATTTTATGTATGCGCTGATTGAGGATTATGGCTTGGATAATTTGGCAAAAAAGGTTGTGAAGCCGCTGAAAAATATCAATATCGCTCCATTTTACGGATGTCATAATATAAGACCGTTTCATATTCAAAGCGGATTCAATATGGGCGAAAACTCTTTTCATCCTACCGGACTTGATAACCTGATTCTGGCATTACAGGGAAAACCGGTTGAGTATGCATACAAAAACAGATGCTGCGGATTTCACGTAGATCTTCAGGCGCCGAAGACCGCAGATAAACTTACCGGATTGGCTTTGGCTGATGCGACAGATAACGGTGCCGATATGGTGGTAACCCCCTGCCCATTGTGTCAGTTGAATATGGATGTAAAACAAAAAAGTGCCTCAAAGGCTGTTGCAAGGGAAATAAAGCTGCCGGTTTTGCATCTTACCCAGCTAATCGGGCTTGCTATCGGGATTAACCCGAAAGATCTTGGCTTGGAGCATAATCTGGTTCAATACGGCTTAAAAGAGATTATCTCGTAAAACTTTTATAGATGGAATCTGTTAATCAGCTTTTCTGCCTCTTCGGTTTTCCCGAGAGCTGCCAGAGCTGCAACCTTTCCCTTTATGACCAGCTTGTCTGCTTTGATTTTCAGAATATCGTCAAAATGCTTCAGCGCTTCGCTGAATTTGCCAAGCTCAAGCTCAACAAATGCCATACTCAGCATAGCGGCGCTGTTTTTCTTGTCCATTTGAAGAATGTATTTATAAATCTCATAGGCCTCATTAAAACGTTTTCGGTCTGCAAGCTGAGCAGCCAGATGCATCCAGCATAAATCATCGTCACTAAGCGAGCTGTCTATTGCAAGAAAGGCAGCCTTAATCTGTTCATTGGCGTTGAACAGATCAGGTGCGGTATGAGAAGGCAGGAGAACCTCAAAATTCCAGTTGAGTAATCTTGTAATCGATTCAAGAAGCAGCTTTTTGTTGCCTGTAGCAGGATCTACATTTGCAACATACCAGTTATCCGGTTCGCTTCTTAAAACGGTATGTCCGCTGAAGAGCAAGCCTTTATCAAAATCAGCATAGCAAACCGAACCCGGTGTATGCCCGGGTGTATAAATGGCGGTGATACTGAAATTGTTTAAATCAAAACGCTGAGTATCTTCAATCAATCTGAGTTTCACATTTTTCTGTTGACTTAGCACCTCTTTCATGTTGAAATTTCCCAGTTTAGCCCAGATAAAATCTGCGCGGTGCATATAGATTACAGGAGAGCATTTTCCCAGAATATCGATCAAACCGCCTATATTCTCAAAATGTCCATGCGTCAAAAATATTCGCTCTATCTTTGCGGTATCGAATTTTTCCTCTATCTTATCGGATATATTGACCAGATTACCGGCATCTATAAGCGTTTTCCCCCCATCGAGCAGATAAACATTTGAGGAGCTCGATTCTTCATCTATCATCCATATATCCTTTAAATCATCTCTAAATTGCGACAAGTCAATCATTTGTTCATCCTTTAAATATAAATTCGGGATAAATCAGGCGAGGATCGAACTCAGGTTCTTCGCTAATTTTCCACTCTTTGTCTTTTAATGTTCTGTAAAAACAGCTATGATAACCCCGGTGACATGCCCCTCCGGCAGGTTTTACGGTTATAAGAAGGGCATCATTGTCGCAGTCAACCTTTATATTTATTACCTTTTGCGTGTGCCCTGATGTTGTTCCTTTTTTCCACGGCTTAAATTTGACCGGGCTGAAATAGTGCACAAAGCCGGTTTCTATGGTTTTATTCAGCGATTCCTCATCCATCTGAACAAGCATTAAAACATTTTTATCCGTATCTGAAATAATAGCATCAATAAAGCCATCTTTGAATTTCAAGCTTTTTGTTATCGCTTTTGCCTTACCCATAAATTTATTGAATCCTCAATGAAGAGCCTACAGCGCTTATATGATAGTTTTCAATTTCGTTCATAAGCTTGCAATGAGCCCGGTTTCCTGTGCAGTGACCGGCTATGACCCATTCCGGATTTTCGTTTTTTATAGATGAAACCGTTCTTTCTATTGTCATGTTATCGGCTTTGCCAAGATGAAATCCTCCGATTACAGCCCTCAAATTCATTCCGGTCATCTCTTTTGCTTTGTTTATAATGTTTACGATACCTCTGTGAGAGCAAGATGAGAGCACAACCACCCCTTTTTCCGTCGGAATATAGATAGAGTTTTCATCTGTAAAGCTATCAGGTTCTATATTGTTATTTACCTGTATGCAGGCGCCTTTCATTATTTGCTCAAAGTTTGTCTTTCTTTTAACGATGCCGCTATTGAAAAGACCGGCTATAAATTCTTCCGGCTTATCAAGCAGTTTGATTTTGGCTCCGGCATCTTCCAGTTCGTTCAGCTTTATTGACCACGGACCTATAATACCTGAAGGTGTTTTGAGAAGTTTTGGAAAAGCCGCATCCGCTCCCACAAAAAGGTCAATCTTTTTATTTTTCAGCGAGCTGATATTAGCAACTAGCTCTTTGAGCCCTCCGAAATGGTCAGGATGGGCATGCGATAAAAAGATGCCATCAATAGTGGAAAGATCAACGGACATTGCTTCGAGATTGTTTTTCAGAGCAAAATAGGAATGAGAGGCATCCATAATGATTTTATGGGCAGCATCGGAAATAAAATCTATAAGCAGTGACAAGCCGTGTCCAGCTATAAGCGGTTTTTTTAATGTTGCAGGCTTAACGCGTTTAAGACTTTTTACATCATCCAAAAATAGATCTATATAATTATCAACAATTACGGAAATCTCTAATTGCTTAACACGCATTGTTACCTCCTTTAATAATTTTGCCAGCATTTAAGAAATAGAAAGTTCCGGCTATCCGCTCAACGGTGTCTATCTTGTCTGCTTTTAATACAATAGCAGCATTTTTACTTTTTGCCAACCTTTTAAGAAACAGCAATAAATCTTCAGCTATTTTTTTGTAGAGTCCTTTTACGGGGTTATCTATCAACAGCAATTTTTTATCTGAAAGTATGCCCTGAGAAATAGCAATCATCTGTTTTTGACCGCCGGAAAGTTTCCATGCCGGCAGTTTCCATTTTTTCTTTAAATCGGGAAATAGGGCAAAAATCTCATCGTAATTCTTTTTTCTTCCAACCAATTCAAGATTTTCTTTAACGCTTAGACGCTCAAAGATAGCCTTTCTTTCGGGCACAAAGCAGATTCCTTTTTTATAGCGCTCCTCTTGCGTTCCGGTTAATTTTTTTCCTTCAAATAAGATTTTTCCTGAAATTACCGGAATTATTCCGGCTATGGCTTTTAAAAGGGTAGAGCATCCGGCGCCGTTTGTACCTATAAGCGCATTTATCTTACCGCGATAAAATTTCACCGATATTTCATCTATAATTTTAGTTTCTCCGTATCCGGCAACAAGTTTTTCGGTTGTTAAGATCGCCTCAGGGCTATTTTCCTGTTTCATTATCTCCTTTTTCGCTAACATTTACAATCTGTCCCTCATGCAAAACGATAATCTTTTCCGCAAGTTTGTTAATTAGCTCCATGTTGTGCTCAACCATAAGAAAAGAGATTCCATAATCATATAAACGTTTTATTACATCAGATAGCCTGAGCGCATCCTGAAAGGTCATGCCTGAGGAAAGTTCGTCAATAAGCATCAGTTTTGGTTTTGTAGCAACCGCTGTTGCCAACTGAAGCATTTTTTGCTCGGCAAGCGTAAGTTTCTTCGCTTTTATTTCGTATTTATTCTCTTTTATACCAATAAAATTTAGGATTTCTCCAGCCTGTTTTTTCAGACTGTCTATATTCATATTTTCCTTAATCTTTTTCGCTCCTGTCATGACCCCGATTGCAACATTTTCAAGCAGGCTGTTTTCATCGAATAGTCGTGGAATCTGAAATGTTCTACCGATACCTGCCATACATCTTTTATGAGGCTGATAGCCGTTTATCCGTTTTCCCAAAAATCGAATCTCTCCTGAGGAGGCTTTAACGGTTCCGCTTATAATATTAAACAGTGTGGTTTTCCCGGCTCCGTTAGGTCCTGTTATTGCAGTTATTCCATATTCAATTTTAAAGCTGACATTGCTTAACGCTACAACTGTTTTATCGTATATTTTGGATATATTTTTTATTTCCAGTATAGTTTTCATATTATTGCCTTTTTAGCTTTAAAAATTCCACCCCTTAAAGCCATAATTGTAACCAGTATGGCAAGCCCATATACCGCTTTATGTCCCACGGGAAAAATCATAGAGATCGCACTATCGCTCAGATACAGTATCAGCGCGCCTATTATGGGACCAATCAGGCTGTTTCTCCCGCCAAAAAGCGCCCCTATAAGCGGAGCTGTTGAAAAATAGAGATCAAATGCCGTATCAGGATTGATATATCCAATCCAATAAGTCCATAGGGCGCCTACAAATCCAAATATAAAGCTGCTTATCAGCATATTTATCTGTTTATATCTTATTGTAGCAATGCCGAGCGCCTCAGCAGCTATTCTGTTTTGTCTTATGGCGGAAAGTTTTAGCCATATTTTTTTGCCGGCAAAAGCCGTAAAAATAAGCAGAATGATAAGAAGCGATGCTCCCATTATATACTCTCGTAACGGTGTGTTTATTGATTTGATAATAAAAAGTGGCTTAATGTTGACAATTCCGCTTCCTGCGCCTGTTATGGAGAGATTTTCGGCTACTATTTTCGGTATTTGGCTAAATGCAATCGATGCAAGGGCAAAGCCCACACCTGATAATCTGTAGAAGCTGAGACTGGTTATCGCTCCATAAACGCCTGCGGCAAGTGCTCCAATAAAAACCGAAAGAACGGAATTGATACCGCTTATGCCGGAAATGACGGCAACGTATGCCCCTATGCCGAAAAATCCTGCATGTCCCAACGATATTTCGCCGGTAAGAGCTGTTAAGTTCCAGCCGAAGGAAAGTATTGCAATTAGGAAGCCGTATGAGGCTGCGGTAAGAAGATACCCGCTGCCGTTTATTAAAATCAAGGTAAATACCGGAATGGCTATTAAAGATGACTTCAGCTCCTGTTTTGTGACTATCTGCAATAGTTTCATCTTATCGGGACTCTTTTGCAATAAGGAAAACAATAATAAGCAGATTTACCCCAAGATCTTGCCAGTTTCCACCCAGAAAATAGCCTGAAAAACTTTCTATTATACCCAGCAAAATTCCACCGAGCAAAATTCCGATGATGCTCTCTCCTGCAATAATTGTCACAGTTATTGCAATCATCGTAAGTTTTATACCGCTTGCAGGATACAGATAATTTGTCATGCCATAGACCGCTCCGGCGATTGCCATGGCCATTGTACCGAAAATAAAAGCGATATTGCTGACCAAATCCACCGGTATCCCAAACCTTTTTGCAGCAGATTCATTATCGATGCAGGCTTTGAAAATGAGTCCGATTCGTGTTTTTTTAGCAATCAGATAAATAGTTGATATAAAGATGACAGAAAATAGTGAAAAAAATGCGTTTAATCTGCTTACAGCAATATTGTTTGCTATTGGTGCGTCATAGTTTGGATTGAGTGTGATAATTCGCCAATCGGAGGAGAACAGATAGGTGAGAATTGCTTCCATAACAAGCAGAATTGCAAAAGTAACTATGATGCTGTTTGGTTCTACCGGTTCGGGAAGATTTTTAAATATAGGTAGAAGTAGAAATGAAAAAATCAAGGAGAGTCCTATGATTATTGCAATTGGAACAAGAGTCGAAGTGTTGTTTGAAAGCATCCACATGATATAGCCGAACAGTAACGCCATGGTTCCGTATGCAATATTAAATATCCGTGTTGTAAGCAGGACTATAAAAAAACCAACCGAAAGCAAAGCGTAAATTGTGCCTTGCGTGATGCCAATAGCGGCAAGATTAACGATTAAGCCGATTATTTCTGCACCTTGTATAGCGGTGTTATTGGGAATCTGAGCAGCGGTATATGTTTACCGTTTACAATCTGAAAGATTACCCTTCGATAATATTTTGGTTCGCCATTTTTATTAAATGACAACAGCTCCAGCGGAAGCTTGAGTTTTATATTATGAAGTGTATTGGCTATATTTGAGCCATTTGGTATTAAATGCCTGTTTTCCGTTTGTCTGATTGCCTCTATCAATGCCTTTGCGGCGGCATATCCGTGCATTGTAAGCGGGTCAGGCTGATGCCCGAATATCATTTCAAAGGTGATTTTGTAATGCCTGGAGAACTGTTCTGTTCCAGGATAGGTTATATCGTTATCCCAGCCGGTTGTGCCAAGTATGCCTTCGCTCAGTTTACCCAGCTTTGCGCTGAATAGATGTGATTCTATTCCAAATGCCCCTAAAAAACCGACCAGTTTAATCCTGTTTGTTCTAAGCTCTCTTACAAAAAGGATATTATCGGGAAGAAAACCGAGCGAGATGACAAAATTTATCTTTCGTTTTTTGATTTTAAGAAGAAGTGCCGAAAAATTATGGGTTCCCGGTCTGAAACGCTCAAAAAGCGCAATTTTTATATGTTTATCCTGGAGTTTAGACCGCAATTCGTTTGCAAGTTGTGTTGCGCCAGGGGTGCCAGGATATAAAAGAGCAACCGTTATATTGTCAAACTCTTTCATAAAAACTGCAATAGGTTTTGTAAATCCATCCATATTGCTTACTCTGAAAAAATAACGATATCCCAATTTGGTCAATCGCTTATCAAGACTTGCTGATGCAATATATGGAATCTTTGCGCCATTTGTGAGTTTAGCTATAGGACCTACGACACTGTCAACATATCCTCCCACTATTCCTGTTACACCTTGTTGTATCAATCTTCTTGCGTTGGCAATTGCAATATTTGCCCTTCCTCTGTCATCAAGAGTTATCAGTCTGACCCGGTTTCCGTTTATGCCGCCATGCGCATTCACCTCTTCAATTGCATATTTGATTCCCTGATGAACAGCATTTCCATGCACGGCAAGCCTTCCGGTAAGCGGTTCGCTCTCACCTATAAGAATTGTTTTTGCATTGCCATTGATGCTGATAGAAAAGACGAAGATCAATGAAATAATACTGATAAATTTCATAAGTTCCTCCTTTTAAGTTGTTTAGGTTACCATTTCTAAATTTATATAATTAATGCGATTTAACCGCATAATAGTTAAATTAATAATATTTATCGCATATTGATTTTAGGTTTATGCTCTCTGTTGTCAAACTGAAATTTTTATTTTCTGATTGATTTTTATCTTAGATTGATTACAAATTTATTCGAAAATTGCAATAATAATTGTACAAAAATTAACTCCTATTAATGTAATTTTATCTTGTCTAAATAGTTGGTCAACTATTTTAATTAACCATTGACAAATATATATGGTTAACTATTCTTTATGAAATATGGTTTTGCGGAGGATAAGCTATGGAAAATTTTTTATACGATATCAGTGATAAAGTATTAGATGGATCGGGTATCAAACCGGATGAGGCGTTAAGGGTTCTTGAAACGGATTCATCCGATCTATTTATTCTTTTCTCGCTTACAGATAAGCTTAGGCAAAAATTCAAGGGCAACAAGGTTCGCCTTTGCTCGATTGTGAATGCTCAGTCAGGTTTATGCTCCGAGAATTGCGCATTTTGCGCACAATCCTCAGTGTCTAATGCTAATATAAATAAATATCATATAATAAGTGAAAATGAAATTGTTAAAAGTGCAGAAGTATCGGAAAAATTTGGCGCTAATGAGTTTTCTATTGTTATGTCGGGATACGGACTTAAAAACGACAATGATATAAAAAAGATAGGGCGCTCAATCGAAAACATTAAAGAGAATAGCTGTCTTGAGACCTGTATAAGTGCCGGCATTCTTGATAAGGAAACAATCGCATATTTAAAGAATAAAGGCCTTGATCATATTCATCATAACCTTGAGACCTCAAGGGAGTTTTTTCCAAATATCTGCACGACACACTCATATGAAGAGGATGTCAAGACTGTAAAAATCGCAAAATCTTCCGGTATGAGGGTATGCTCCGGCGGTATATTCGGTATAGGTGAATCAAACAGAGACAGGGTTAATCTCGCTTGTCTGCTAAACGATCTGGATGTCGATTCCATACCGATAAACTTTTTAAATCCTATTGAAGGAACGCCGCTTGCCGGAGTGCGTAATCTGAGACCAATTGAGTGCCTTAAAATAGTTGCAATGATGCGTCTGGTGAATCCATTCAAAGACATTATGGTTTGCGGCGGAAGAGAGATCAATTTAGGCGATCTTCAAAGCCTTATATTTGCAGCAGGCGCCAACGGTATGATATTGGGCAATTATTTGACAACATCCGGCAGAGACGCTTCCAGGGATTTGCAGATGATTAAAGACCTCAGTTTGGAGCCAATCGGCAATTAGTTTTGCTCTGAAAACCGTCGCTTTGTTTTAATCGAACAATGATTTCAGAATAATTCATCTTTCTGTGGAATAATTTTCTTTAGGATGTAACATAGTTGCTATGAATATTGGAAAGATTTTCGGGAAGATTGAGGATAATTTGTGGAACGACTGGCGCTGGCAGCTTGCAAACAGAATCACCGATCCGAAGGCAATCGGAATAAAAGACAATGCCATCCGTTTTGCAATTACACCGCATTATCTCAGCCTTATCAAACGACCTGACAGTTCCGATCCTTTATATATGCAGATAGCATCTGATCTTAGCTGTGACCTGATGAAAAAAGATCCTTTTGATGAAAAATCGCATATGCCGATTGAAGGGTTGATAGTGAGATATCCTGACAGAGGATTGGTTGTTGCCACAAATTTTTGTTATGCCTATTGTCAGTTTTGCACAAGAAAATGGAGATGGGATGAGCCGGAGCAACAACTGGATATAGCAAGATTCAAAAAAATTGCCGCCTATCTTGAAAACCATACCCGGATAAGAGAGCTTATCTTCTCAGGCGGAGAGGTTTTGAGTCTGGCAGATAAAACCATTGAGGCAATGCTATCGGTTGCAAATTCTGTTAGAAATATAAAAACCATCAGAATTGCCACAAGAGCTTTGACTTTTATGCCTCAGAGAATTACCGATAAGTTTGCGCAAATTATGAAAAATTATGCTCCTATCTGGATAATGACTCATTTTAATCATCCAAGAGAGCTCAGCAAACAATCTTTGAAGGCGATAGAAAAACTGCGCTTTTCAGGAGCGGTTTTGCTTAATCAGTCGGTATTGCTTAAAGGGGTCAACGATGATTACGACACCTTATATACGCTTTTTTCAAGACTTCAGGAAGCAGGTATCAAACCGTATTATCTGTTTAGCTGCGATCCGGTATATGGAACGGAAAGATTTAAGGTTCCGATAGAGCAGGGGATAGAGTTAATCGAAAGACTTTTGAAAGAACTTGGCGGTATAGCGGTTCCAAGATATGTGGCTGATGTTCCGAATCGTTCAAAACTGCATATAGCGCCTTTGCAGCAGATAAGCTGATGTTTGTTTCGGTTGTTTTTCCTTTGGCAGTCGAGGGAAGTTTCACCTACCATATTGAAGGATTCGGCGATGCTGACATAGGAAAGCGTGTCTTGGCGCCTTTTGGAAAGGGCAATCGTAAAAAGATAGGAATAGCGGTTTGCAAAAGCGAAAAAAGGGATGACTGCAAAGAGGCGGTTGTTCTTGATGAGATGCCGGTTTTCGGCAAAACAGAGATTGGGCTGTTTGAGTTTCTTCACAGCTATTATGGCTCAGGGCTTGGAATGGCAATAAAAGCGATGCTTCCGAAAAAGCTGTTTGAAGTTATCCAGCCGCTTCAGATGCAGCAGGTCGAATTTTCCTATGATAAGGCGGTCAAAAATCTGACTCCTACTGTAGAGCAATCTTATATAATCGATGCGATAAAACCGGATGTGGCATCGAAATTTTCAGGAAATCTCATTATGGGTGTAACCGGATCAGGCAAGACCGAAATCTATCTTCAACTTATCGAACATGCCTTGAAAGCCGGATACGGTGCAATTGTGCTTGTGCCTGAGATTACACTAACCCCTCAGCTTGAAGACCGGTTTGTCAAGCGATTCGGAGATATTATCTCGGTCTTTCACAGCAGGCTCACACCTTTGCAAAAATTTAAAAGATGGCTTGATGTAAAATTTGGCAGAACGCCAATCGTGCTTGGTGCAAGATCGGCAATATTTATGCCGGCTAAAGCCGGAATTATAGTGGTTGATGAAGAGCAGGACAGCTCATACAAACAATCTGATATGATGCCTCATTACAACGGACGGGATATTGCCATTTTGAGGGCAAAACTGGAGAATATCCCAGTTGTTCTGGGTTCTGCCACGCCATCGGTGTCAACCTATTACAAGGCAAAAATCGGAAAATTCCGCCTGTTTGAAATGAAAGAAAGGATAAAAAAGACTCCGCTCCCAAAAATCTATCTTTCCGATTTAAACGGATGTAGAAGGGGAATTATCACCGACAAACTGCTTAACGCTCTGAAAGAGCAATCGCAATCTCTGATTTTGGTCAATAGACGCGGTTTTGCAAAAAGCGCTGTTTGTCTTGATTGTGGAATGCCTTTTAGCTGTCCTAACTGTTCGGCTACGCTCGCATATCATAAAAAGGAGGATAGGCTGGAATGTCATTGGTGCGGATACATCCAAAAGGTCGACCAAGAGTGCAGATGCGGCAGCAGAAGACTGAAATTTGTCGGAACCGGAACCGAAAAGGTCGAAGCGTATCTGAAAGAAATTTTTCCTGATAAAACAATCGAGCGTTTTGATAGCGACAATACAAAGCGCAAAGGTTCATACAGAAAAATTCTGGATGGATTAGCCTCAGGCAAAATCGATATAGTTGTGGGAACTCAGATGATTGCAAAAGGGCACGATTATCCCGGAATTATGCTTTCGGCGATTCTGTGCTATGAGTCGCTTTTGGCGGGAGCGGACTATCTTTCCTCTGAAAATGCGATTCAGCTTGCGCTTCAGGTTTCAGGAAGATCGGGGCGTAAAAATCAGGGAAAAAGCATTATACAGACATACAACATTCATAATCCCGATTTTATCGATATAATCAGGCATGATTATGCCTCATTTTGCGAGAAAGAGCTGAAAATTAGAGAGAAATGGCACTATCCTCCGTTTTCGCATCTTATCAGGGTAATTTCGGTAAATCCCAAGAAAATTGTGGCAAGAAAAGAGATAGAGCACATTGCCTTAAAGCTGAAAGATGCGCAGATCGATTTTTTGGGACCATCAGTTTGTCTTATAAGCAAAATAAGAAACAGATTCAGATTTCATCTGATAATCAAAACCGGCAGGGTAAAACGTGCAGTTCGTTTTCTAAAAAATCTGGTGGAAAATAAAAATTTTGATAGTAGAATAGTTATAGATGTTGATGCAATAGATTTTTTTTGAGGTGCCCTGATGTATGAGATAATAAAAAACAGAAGATCTGTCAGAACATTTTTACCCGATAAAATAGATAGAGAAGATCTATACAAAATCATCGATGCGGGAAGACTTGCGCCTTCGGCAAATAATCTTCAGCCGTGGGAGTTTGTTGTTATCTCAGATGATAAGATTAGAGCCAGCCTGTCGGAGCTTTGCCGTTGGGGCAGGTTTATAAAAAGCGCTCCTGTTTCGATTGCTGTTTTCGGAGACAAGAATAACCCCAGCACACCGCTTGATTGTGCCGCGGCAACCGAAAATATGATAATTATGGCAACTGCTCTTAAAATTGCTTCCTGCTGGGTTGCCGGATACAGAAAACCACATTCGGAACCGGTCAGAAAGCTGCTTGAGGTTCCGGGTAGATATGAGCTTGTTTCAATTGTTGCTTTCGGATATTCGGATGCAGAGATCAGTATGCCAGCCAAGCGTTCTCTTGAGTCGGTTATGCATTTCAACAAATTTTAACAATGCTTGCAAAAAGGATTATTCCCTGTCTTGATGTCGATAAGGGCAGGGTTGTCAAAGGGGTTAATTTTGTAAACATTAAAGATGCGGGAGATCCGGTTGAAATAGCCAAACGCTACAATGAGCAGGGGGCAGATGAAATTGTTTTTCTTGATATAACTGCCAGCAGCGATAAAAGAAAAACAATGGTAGATGTAGTAGAGAAGACAGCAGAGCAGGTGTTTATTCCTCTGACTGTGGGTGGCGGAATACGAACACTGGATGATATCAAAACGATGCTTGCTGCAGGAGCAGACAAGGTGGCGATAAATACTCAGGCGGTTCTCAACCCGGATTTTGTCAAAGAGGCTTCATACAGCTTTGGAAATCAGAATATTGTTGTTGCAATAGATGCAAGACGAAGAAGCGATGGCAATGGTTTTGAGG
>JALWSW010000080.1 GCA_027080125.1 Campylobacterales bacterium
AAACTCAAGCTTTTGAAGATCGGGGATTTTTATTAGATAGTTGCCTTTTGCGGTTTTATTTTCAAGATCTGCTCTGAGATTTTTTGATGAGAATGAAACAAGTTTGCTTTTGAAGGCGAGTTTGGTTGAGGCGATGCTATTTCTTATAATCGTTTTGCCGTAAAGGGAAAACCTGTAATCTCTATCTATCTGAAGTTTTTGATGCCTGTTTATTATTTTATGGTTGAATCTGGCATTATAAATTTTGTAAGATATCAAGCCGCCTATTCTTTTGCCGTTCATATTCAGGAGCGCATCCAGATCGATTAGTCCGTCAAGATATGGCGGAATCGATTTTATGGCAAGTACCTTTTGCAGTTTGCCCGCTTTTATCTTGATAACAAGTTTTTTGAGGTTGTTAAGATGCGAGATTGTTGCCTTATAGTCGGTTGAGCCTCCAAGACTTTTTGAACTGCCTTTTATAAAAGTTGTCTTTGCGTTTCCTGATATACGACCTTTTGTCGCAAAGCCCCCTTTGAGTTTGTATGGGGCAAGCATCGACAAGGTTGACATATCTTTGATATCAAGCGTGTATCTTCCGTTGATAGATCGGGAAAGAATCGATATTCTGCCTTCAAATTTAAGCGACAGATTTTTTTCTATGTCAACGGCTATTTTTAGGTATGTAGGGGAAAGTATGAATTCGGTTAGTTTCAGATTACTTATTTTGGTATCAAGCTTTTTTTCTATAACAGGTTTGAGAATATTGTTGCCGGTAGGGCTGAAAAGCAAAAGCCAGAGCAAAGCTGCAATAACAAGCAGCAAGACAACTACCGAAGATACAATTTTTGCGGTTTTTTTCATCCCGTTTTTCGTTCTTTGGAATTTAAAAAAATAGATTCAAATTGCAGAGGTTATTGTTTTTCCGATTCGTTTTCTATCTTTTTCAACCGTTCTCCGGGAGCCCCGCAGATATGACAGATTGCCGGTCTTTCTTCGGAGATCTCCTCGTTTCTACATACCGGACATCGCCACACGGTCTGCTTTTTTTCTGTCATTTTACCTCCTTTTCAACTTACATACTTTTATATAATAGCATGACGATATAATCTCATCAAGTATATAGAAAAGCGTTATGCTATCTTTGCTGAAGTGATTTGAGTTTATTTAGCATATTTTTTGTACTGCTTCTTAGCTGCTTGATATCGGATTTTGAGGGTAAAAATTCTTTAACCGGTTTGCCGGTTGCAAGTGAAGCATTTTTGACATTTATAAAATGAAGCAGCACCCAAAGATTGCTTGCATTCGGATTTATCGATATGCCCTTTTTTGCATACTTTTTTGCTTCTTTTAGATTGCCGTTAAACAGATACGCTAATCCAAGATAGTATTCGGTTATCCATACCTTGTGCAATTTTTCTGCTTTTTTTGATTCGTAAAGAAGTTCTCTTTTTAAAATTTTCGCTTCCGTTTTTTCAGCTTTAGTCATTTTTGTCTTTTTTATATCCGCTTTTTGCTCCGGAAGCCGTTTTATTCCGCTTGTAATTTTCATGTAATGCACCGATGCGGCAGGAAGAAATGCCCCGCTTGCCATCCAAAACAGATACGGATCTTTTGAGAGCAGCCATAATTTTTCGATTCTTTTATCGGTGTTTTTCGATTCTGATGTATGGTATCTGAAATCCTTTATCAGCGAAGGCAAAACCGTTGCGGCTCCTGCTATATAGAGAATAGAGACCCCCATGGTAAAAACGGTTTTGATTTTGCCTTTGA
>JALWSW010000081.1 GCA_027080125.1 Campylobacterales bacterium
ACCTATAATTAAGCCTATTACGCCTGGCAGTAATTTTTTTGATAATTTTTTCATTGCAACCCTCCCATTTTTTAAACAAATTTTGTATAATTCAAAGATAATAAGTCTTAGGCTTTTGTCAACAATACTCAAAATACTACCTATGTTTTAACGGCTTGGCTTTATTGATAAATTTTCTTATCAGTAGCAGTTTTTTATATACAGAAGGGTCATCCTTAAGATGATATGATTTCAGAAGGAATTTACGCGCCAGATCATATTTTTTTAATTTTGCATAGGCATAGCCGAGATGCTTGAATATCACAGGATCGCCGTATCGAAAGCGTGCAGCTTTTTTTAATATGTCAAGTGCTTTTTTATATTTGCCTAATTTATAATACCCCCATCCAAGACTGTCCAAATAAAAAAACCATCCGGGATAGATTTTCAGAGCGCGCTTGACCAACCGAATCCCTTTTTTGACATTGATGTTGTTATCTATATAAACATAACCCAGAAAATTCAATGCTTCTGGGCTTTTAGGGCTTTTTTTGATTAAATCCTTAAGAATCGATATGGTTTTTTTTAAGTTGTGCATCTTCTCATACTCTGTATCTGCAGCACGAATATAAAGATTTTCTTTGTAATCGCTGTTTTTTTCGTACTTTGCCAATTTCAGATATAACCTGACAGCTTCATCATATCTTTTTAAACTATTGAGCAGAACCGCTTTTGCCATTTCGAGTTTTTTGTTGTTTTGCTTCAGCTTCAAGGCGTTATTGATAAGGTATAGTCCATCTTTATTTTTATTTAGGGTAGCTTTGATTTCAGCCATATTCACAACAGCATCGACATATAAATCGGATTTTATATCAATCCTTGAAAAAAGCCGATATGCCGATATCAGTCTTCCCGCTCCTTTTTCAGCAAGGGCAAGACGATATCTTATATCGTAGTTTTCAGGATTATTTTTTAAAAGCTCATCAAAAAGTTTTGCCGCTTTGTCGTAGCGTTCATTTCTCAAAAATATGAGAGCAGCTGCAAGTTGAGCCTTTTTTTTCAGAAGGCCTCCGAGTGAAATAACCCTGTTATAGTAAGAGATAGCCTCAAAATCTCTGCCTGATTTATCCAAATCTCTTGCGATACGATAGAGCAGGGCAGTATTATCCGGTTGATGTTCGGCAATCTTTATATAGATTTTAGCCGCACCGACCAGATCCCCTTTTTCTTCTTTAATTCTTGCCATAAAAAGCTTAACCCTGATGTTTGAACTTCCCAGTCTGTATGCTCTCTTGAATAACCTTCTACCTTCGGTTTTCATACCGATACTAAAATAGACAATTCCCTCCGAAGATAAGATATCGGGATCGCTGGATTTTATCCCGGAAAGGATAGAAATTGCTTTGGAGCGTTGATGCTTTGCCGCATAAAGTTTTGCCAGAATAATCTTTATTTTATCATCGGGTTTGTATTTCAAATATCTTTTTGCAATCTTAATTTTTTTGTTTATACTTAAAGGCATATTGTCAGTTAATAGCATAGATACTATATTTTTATTTTTCGGATATTTCTTATAAGCATAAAGAGCTATATTTTTTGCTGCGAACCTATCGGTTAGAAACTTAAGTTTCACAAGATATACAAGGATCTCCGGCGTCTGGACTATATTGGCACTTTCAATAGCTTTTTTAGTTGCCAAATCTATTTTTCCCTCGTTCAGATAGATAAGAGAGGCAAGATAAGGGTAGTATTGATTATTGTTTAGAACTGAATGAGCGCTATGAGTTTTTACGTTTTTATTGGCACAGCCTGAAAGAGTGCCGAATAAAAGCAAAATTGCGGCAAATACAACGATGTTTTTCAAAAATACTCTATTCATACAATATCTAAACTTATATCAGAGCAGCGAAATAGTCAATAAAAATTAGCTTTGAAATATACTTGACAATCGCCTCCCATCTTATAAGCTTTTTACGATTCAAATTATCAGCCGGATGGGGTTTCCGGTAGCGATGCCTTTCTGAACTCCGCCAGGTCCGGAAGGAAGCAACGGTAAGAAAGGTTATCGGGTACACGGAAAATTTCGTCCGGCTGATCAGAATTCAAAAAATTATGTATAAGAATTTGGCTCAAAAGTGGCGTCCTCGTAAATTTTCAGAGGTAATAGGCCAAGATATTGTTGTAACTGTTTTGAAAAACAGTCTTAAATCAGGCAGAACGGTTCCCGCCTATCTTCTCAGCGGTCCTCAGGGAACGGGCAAAACTTCTGTGGCAAGAATTCTGGCAAGAACATTAAACTGCAATAATCCGAAAGACGGCGAAGCTTGCCTTGAATGCGAAAGCTGCAAATTATCTATTGAATTCAATAACCCCGATATAATTGAGATTGACGGTGCAAGCTGGAGAAAACTGGATAATATCAGAGAACTTTCGGCATCGCTAAACTATCCGCCCATCGGCAAAAGAAAGGTAATTATTATCGATGAAATTCATATGCTAATAAAGGAGGCTTTCAATGCTCTTTTGAAAACAATTGAAGAGCCTCCTGATTATGTAACATTCATTTTTGCAACAACCGAGCCTGGAAAGGTTATTCCTACTATCCTGTCAAGATGTCAACAGTTTGAATTCAGGCGAATTCCTTTTAGGTTGATTTCTGACCAGTTAGAGCATATCTGCAAAAAAGAGGGGATAGAATATGAAAAAGCCGCTCTCGATGAGGTGGCACGGTTTTCCGATGGCAGCATGAGAAATGCCGAGACTGCCGCCGAAAAACTTCTGCTTTATTCAGGGGGCAAGATTTTATCGAAAAACGTATCAAAATCGTTGGGAGTTTCTTCCGAAGAAGAGATTAACAATTATCTTTCGTTGATAGAATCAGAAGATATCGTCGGGCTTGAGAAATTTTTAAACGATATCGAAGAAAAAAACTATGATCCATACAATTTTGCAAAAAGAGCCGTTATGATTGCCCAAAATCGGGTTATATCGGGCAAAAGCATTCATTTGTGGTTTAACGTAGCGGATCTTCTCATAACAGCTATGATAAAAAGCAGAATGATAGGTGAGCCTATGCTTCTGTTAAGAAATGCAACCTTCAAGGCTGCCTCCCTCGGGAAAATCGAAAGCACCGCAACTTTCATAGAATCATTGATTAAGAAGGGAAAAACCGGTATCAGAAATGTTACAACGATCGATACTGATATTCTAAAGGAGGACAACAGGCAGAAAATTGCTGTTAAACCGACCAATGAAATTAGCGAAAACAAGCATGAAGAGACCACCGATATCTGGAATAAACTCCTGGACAATCTTGAGGAAGGGTACACCAAGAGTTGTCTGAAAAACTATTTCGGGCTTGAAAAAAGTGAAGGTAAATGGTTTCTGGCACAAAAAAGTGGAAACGGAGGATCTTATAAACGCGTAAAGGATGAGTTCGAGAAAATAAACTCTGCTTTTTCAAGTCTTGCCTCCTGCTCCATCGAGTCTATTATTGATATGAGAAATAAGCAGGAGAATGCTCCTGCTAAAAAAGTCAACGCAGTGCAAAAAAAAGATGATACGGAGGATGAGACTGTGAAACTATTAAAAGAAAGATACAACGCAACTATTGTATGGAAGAGCTATGTCTAATCCGTTTGATTTTGGTAGCATAAAGGAACTGTTTGAAAAAAGCGGTGAAATTACCTCTCGTTTGAAAAAAATAAAAGACGAACTTGAGGAAAGCAGATTAACTTGTCAGAGCGGCGGAGGAATGGTTGAGGTTACGGTGAACGGTCTGGGTAAAGTTGTGTCGGTCAAGATTGGAGAAATGGCTGATTTGGGCGACAGAGAGCTTTTGGAGGATCTTATTGTTTCTGCCATAAGTTGTGCCGCTGAAAAAGCCAAAGAGTTTTCAAAAGAGAAAATGGGAATTTTTGCCGGCGGTTTTGATATGATGAATCTGCTATGATAAAATTCCCCGTTAAGTTCAATAACCTTATAGATGCTTTATCAGAGTTTTCAGGGGTGGGTAAGCGAACTGCGACTAAGATGGCTTTGCAGCTCTTTAAAGATTCAGAGATGGCGAAAAGATTGGAACTATCAATCAAAGAAGTTTCGGAATATATAAAAACCTGCCCTGAATGTGGAAATATGAGTGAGGCAGATTTATGTAATATCTGCATGGATAATAAAAGAGATAGGAGAATAATTTGCATTGTTGAAACGGTAGATGATCTTATAAATATCGAAAATAGCGGCTCATTTAACGGAATCTATCTTGTTCTTGGAACGCATCTATCGCCTCTGGAGGGCATAGGAACAGATAAATTGTTTGTTAAACCTTTAATTGAAAAGCTGAAAAAGGGATTGATTGATGAAATTTTGATTGCTACAAATCCTGATACCAATGGCGAAAATACGGCTCTTTATATAAAAGAACTTGCGAAAAATTATGATGTCAACATAACAAGAATCGCATATGGAATATCATTTGGAGTATCGTTGAGTTATGTTAATAAAACCACATTAGGCAGAGCAATAGAGGGCAGAAGAAAGTTTTGACACTCAATCTTTTTTAATTTAAACGAAGATTATCAAATATCAAAAAAGGAGATTGCTTCTATGAAAGAGACAGAAATTGCATTTGATGTTGATTTAAGAGAAAGCAGCAATTTTGAACTGCTCAAATCTAAAATAGCCTTAATTCAAAAAGGAAAACGAATGCTTGTGTATGTTCGCGACATAACAATTCTCGACAAAATCAAAAAATTAAAAGATATAAAAATTCTGAGTGTATTGAAAAAGAATGAGGTAGACTGGGTTATTGCTATTATGCGCCTGTAGCTCATCCGGATAGAGCGTCGGACTCCGGATCCGAAGGCGAGGGGTTCGAATCCCCTCAGGCGCACCATAACTTTTGCCAGAGAAAAATTAGGCAGGTAATGAATATAATTTTATTTACAGGTAAAATCGTTTTGCAATATAACAATAAAATATGAGCTGCGCAAAAAAGCGTGGCAGCAAGCAATCAAGCAGCAACATCTCAGTTTTTTTTCTGCTTTTTGGCGCTGTATTTATGTGGGGAGTGGGTTTTCCGATTTCAAAACTTGGAATCGATTACATAAAGCCGTTCAAATATGCGTTTCTGCGGTTTTTTATAGCATCGCTGATATTTGCATATCTGCTTGTGAAAAAATATTCAGCCTCAACGATTCTGAAAGATTTACGAAAAAATTTCATTCTTATCTCGATAATGGCATTAAGTGGCATTTCCGCATATAACTTTTTCTATCTCTATTCTTTAAAAATGACTTTTGTATCCAATTCTGCAATGATAGCTGCAATGAACCCCATAATCACTGCAATAATCGCAGCAATTGTATTGAAAGAAAAAATAAACACAACTATGGCAATAGGAATCGTTATCTCTTTTTTCGGAACATTGATAATTGTATCCGGCGGCTCCATCGAAGCTATAAGACGATTCTCGTTTAATCTTGGCGATTTGTTTATGCTTATTGCAACTTTTCTTTGGGCAATCTATACGGTTGCCGGAAAAATTGCCATGAGAAAAATGCCGTTTCTTGAAACAGTTGGCCTTGCTGCAATATTGGGTTCAATCTATCTCGTCCCTTTTGTTATAAATGAATCCGGTAAAGATCTGTTTAGCTTGGCATATCCGCCGGTTGCCTGGATGAGCGTGCTTTACATGTCATTTATGGCAACTGTTTTTGCCTTTAGCATCTGGTATAAGGGTGTTCAATATTTGGGCGCATCAAAAACAAGCGTATTTGTAAATCTTGTTCCGGTCTTTGGCGTGTTGGCATCCTCTATAATCCTGAAAGAGGTGGTCAAACAAGCCACTTTGGCAGGTGGTCTGCTAATCATAATTGGCGTTGTTATAACAAACAGAGCAAAAGCCTGATTCTTTTTGACCAAATCCTTCCGATATGCTATTATTTACAAAAATCAAGATATAAAGAGGTGAATTGATGATAGAAACAAAAGATTTCAGCAAAGGCGCAAAACTTGAAATCGACGGTTATCCGTTTGAGATAGTTTCCTATGAGCATGTAAAGCCGGGTAAAGGAAACGCATTTGTCAGAACAAAGCTTAAAAATTTGAAAAACGGAAACGTTATAGAAAGAACCTACAAATCGGGCACAAAGGTAAAAAAAGCCGATGTTATCGAATCCTCGATGCAATATCTGTATCAGGACAAAGGTGAATTTTATTTTATGGATAACACAAGTTTTGAGCAAGTAGCTGTATCCGAAGATATTGTAGGAGACGCAAAGTTTTTTCTTAAAGAAAACGATAATGTCGATGTGCTTTTTTTCAACGGAGACCCGATTGGTGTCAATCTTCCTAAAACCGTAGTAATGGAGATAATAAAAACTCCTCCGGGATTCAAAGGTGACACAAATACCGGAGGAAAACCTGCAACGATAGAAACTGGCGCAACCATTCAGGTTCCTTTTTTTATAAAAGAAGGCGACAAGATAAAAATCGACACAAGAACAAAAGCGTATATTGAAAGAGTAAACAAATAGAATTTATTTTACATAATATATATTATCGGAAGTTGAATTTTTATGTCTGAAACCGTCCTTCTTACCGGCGCAAGCGGATTTTTGGGAACTGCCGTTGCAGAGCTGTTGATAGAAAATGGCTACAGATTAAAATGCATGGTAAGAAAAAAAGGCAGTCTCAGGAAACGCTTTCTCTGCGAAGAGATTGTTGCAGACATCAACAAACCCGATTCACTTTCAGGGATAAGCAAATCAACAGATATTGTTGTTCATGTGGCCGGGCTCACGAAAAGCCTGAAATCTTCAGAATTTTACAAGGTCAATTATGAGGGAACAAAAAATCTCATAAATTCGCTTGATAAAAGTGTGAAACATTTTATCTATATCAGCAGTCTTTCAGCCGCAGGTCCGCGCAAAAAGCCAAAAGAGAAAAGTTTTCCGGTTTCTCATTATGGCAAAAGCAAGCTTTTGGCGGAAAAAGAAACGGAGAAATTGAAAATATCCAAAACGATTATACGTCCTCCGGCTCTCTACGGACCTTATGATAAAGATTTTTTTACTGTCTTTAGGTCAATAAAAAAAGGATATGCCCTAATTCCAAAATCAGAGAATTTTCTTTCGCTGATGCATGTGAAAGATGCTGCCAGAGCAGTGCTTTTTGCA
>JALWSW010000082.1 GCA_027080125.1 Campylobacterales bacterium
GTTGTTGTTCCATCACCGGCTACATCTGAAGTTTTTGATGCAACCTCCTTTACAAGCTGAGCTCCCATATTTTCATATTTATCCTCAAGCTCAATCTCTCTTGCAACGGTAACGCCATCTTTTGTTATGGTCGGACTGCCGAATTTCTTGTCAATTATAACATTTCTTCCGCGCGGACCCATTGTTGCAGCGACTGCATCCGCAAGCTGATCCACCCCTTTGGCTATTTTACTTCTTGCTTCCTGAGAAAAAATCAACTGTTTTGCCATTTATATCCTCCTAAGTTATATATTTAGTAACTCTTTATTCGAAACTATTCGAAAACACCAAGAATATCGTCAACCTTTAAGATTATATAATCCTGGTCGTCTATCTTAATTTCGTTTCCGCTGTATTTTGCAAAAAGCACCGTATCGCCAACCTTAACCTCCTCCACATCTTTGCCTATTGCCTCAATCACAGCCTTTTGAGGTTTTTCTTTTGCGGTATCAGGAATAAACAAGCCGCTCTCTGTTTTTTCCTCTCCACTCAAAACCTTCGCATAAACCCTGTCTCCTAATGGTTTAAAACCCATATCTACACCTCCATCTCTATTATTAGCACTTAATGCTATCGAGTGCTAATAATAGGCGCTGTTTGAGTTGTGTCAAGAGGTAAAATCGTATTTTTTTATTCTCTTGAACTGAGCATAAAATTTGCTATACTTGGATGCTAACGCTTAAAACGGATACATTAGTGAGGTGGTAGAATTTGACCGAATTTATTTATAGAAAACCGTATGCAAAGACAAATATTTATGGAGAGTGAGCTGTTGATTGATACGGTAAAAGAGATTATGAAGGGGATTTTATTCCAGAACTCCCTAAGGCTGTATCATATAAGATGGACAAACAATAGATATAGCGGAAGAACTATGCAGATTTATATTCTCGGAGACGGGAAAGATGTATCGGTTGCCGATTGTGCAAAGGTAAACAGAACTATAGTTAAAGCCCTGGAGACAAGAGGAATAGACAGAGCCTTTTCGATTGAGGTGGGAACCCCGGGCACCGAAAGGGAGCTTTTTATCCCGGAGCATTTTAAAGATTCTATTGGGAGAACCGTTTTTATCAAAACCGAGAAGAAAATTGATGAGGTCAATAAGTTTGAAGGTATGCTGAAAGAGGTGAAAGACAACAATATTGTTTTGGAATACAAAAACAATATACAAATTATTCCTATGGCTGCAATAAAAAATGCCCGTATTACCAATGGCGATAAAGATAAGACCTCTGATGTGCAAATAAGCTATCAAGGAGAATAGATGACTCAGATATTTAAGATAATAAAAGGGATAGCTAAAGAACACAATATGCCATACAGGGATGTTGCAAAACTCATTCAAAATTCAATTAAAGAGGCGATACTGGCTAACTACCCTTCTACAACTCAGGTGGAGATAGTTATGGATGTGGATGAGCAGATATTTACGGCTAAAATACGAAAAAAAGTATCTGTTGAATCGTCCAACGGTTATTATATACCGATAGAAGATGCCAAAAAGTATGACGAGAATGTGGCGGTGGGTGATTGGATATGGATACCTGTAAATCTTAAGGAGTTGGGGAGAATTTCCGCAAACATAGTTAAAAAGGCTATATCGCATGAGTTTGAAAGCCAAGATAGTCAAAAAATATTCGAAGAATTTGCAGGCAAAAAGAGTACGATTATTTCCGGTGTTGTTTTAACCGAAA
>JALWSW010000083.1 GCA_027080125.1 Campylobacterales bacterium
GTATCATTATACATATTAAACATAATACTTTGATGTATCCACCATACTGCGTATGATAAGAACCGGACATTCCTGTTAGTATTGAACTTATCAACCGCTTTAATCAATCCTACAATTCCATCGCTTACGATTTCTGCCATCGGTTTATGATGATAATGCTTTGCCGTATCAACAACAAAACGCAGATTGCTTTCTATCAGACGATCCACGGCTTGCCTGTCACCGGCTTTTATCCGTTTAAACAATTGCGCTTCTTCCGCTTTGGTTAACGGTTGACTGTTTATCGAACTAAAATCGTATCGATAAGAATATTCGAACGGTTTTTTGATTGCAACACTACACATGATACAACGACCTCTTGTGATTGATTCTGTCAAATATCATGCGAATGAAAAAGTTCCGGAAGACGCTCACAACAGTAAAAATAACCGTAACTTCTACACTTGCGGTGATACTTCTGTGAAAGCCCCAATACGGCAAGATGAAATAGGCTATCAGATTTGAGATAACAAAACCGCTTGCTGTATTGGTGACTGCTTCCAAAAGGGCTATTCTCTTACGCATTAGCTGCCTGCCTGTTAGCATCCCTGATCCACTTACTTAAAAACGTTTGTCTTACAGTTTCCTGTATATTGGTACATCCTCGCTTGAAAGCGTAGTCCTGGCATATCAGACATGCCATATTGATTGCCCTGGTGATTGCGGTGTACATAAGTTTTGAGTTAAGCATTATAAAAAAGCTGTTTGTCACGGGAATAAATACGTATTTGAACTGATTGCCCTGTGTCTTATGGATAGTTAAAGCGTATCCCAAATCTATAATATTTTTATAGTCATCAAAATTATAGATAACAACAGTGTTATCGGGATAAAGAACATAGAATTCTTCATCATCCTCATTTATATCAATCACTATTCCAAGGTTGCCGTTGTATATTCTTGACGTATTTGTGTTCTCAATGCTAGCGGGATCGTTTTTATAATCGTTGTAACTTATGCAGGGCATATTCTTATTCTTGAGGTGAATAACCTTGTCATATTGCTTCAGCAGCCGATCTCTTATAATAGCGGATTTTCCACTTATATTGTTCAGTTTTTCCTGCAATAGATTGTTAAGGTTTTCTGTGCCGAGGACGGTGACTTTCATTGGGGTAATAACCTGAATGTCCCAGATTCTCTTTGTTCCTGTCAGGTTTTTTTCGGTAATTATACGATCAATATTGCGGAGTGTATCTTCAAGCATTTTATCATAATGATCGTTTCGAATTTCTTTCATTTCTTTGTCGGTGAGTTTTTTCTTTAAAGCAAAATAGTTAGGTATATCTTTCTTTATGAATGTCCAATCGCTATACCAATCATCATAATTGTCGGGAACCTTGCCGTTTCTTATGAAATTTGCGAAATAAGTTAAAACGCTGTTGGATGATTGTCTGTATATCTTTGTCAGTTTTACCTTTGGAATATCGTATCCAAGCAGATCGTTGAACACATTTGCCGCTCCTATAGGCGGAAGCTGAGCATTATCACCTACGACTATAAATATTGCATCATCGGATAATGCGCTTACCAGACTATAGAATATGTTAAGATTAACCATACTTGCCTCATCAAGAAGAATAACCTTATGAGGAAGTTTATTGTTTTTATTATAAAAAAATCCTTCTCCCTTGAATTGCAGCAAAGAGTGAATTGTTGAAGAGGCGTAGCCGGTCAGGTCCTTTATTCTCTTG
>JALWSW010000084.1 GCA_027080125.1 Campylobacterales bacterium
GCTGATAACATCATTTGCAGCTGCTCATTCTGCTTGTTTAGCAGATCGAGCTGCTGGTGTGTTTCTTTATCCTCAGTAGCAATGTGGTCAATAGCTTGTGATATGATGGTAGTCTTACTTTTACCGGTTTTTTTAGCAAGCTGATCAAGCTTCATTAACAGCTCATCGTCAAGCTTTACATTTATCTGCTTTTTTGCCATATTACATCCTTGTATATCATCGTATAGCAAAAGTATAGCAAATAGTATAGATTTGTATAGTTAATCCTGAAAAAAGCTATATAGAGCGGAGGTTAGCCCAAATAGGTCATTATGATTTTAATGCCCCAGGTAGTGCTGTGTTATGTCTGCTCGGTTATGCCCGAGGTCGTTCGAAATGTGCTGTTCTGCCTGCTCGTATGTTTCTCCCTGTAATTGATATTCTTGAAACTGATTTTGAGCGTAGGTCCAGCGAAGTCCGTGTGTGCCTGTATATTCCTCGCCTGCAGAAGCGCATGCTTCTTTTAGTGCCTGCCGATATGAATTTTCTTTAAACTCCAGTCTATCTCCGGATTCATTTACCAGCTTTTCTAATTTTTGATGAAGATCCGATGGCAGATCGATTATTCGTATTTTCCCGCCTTTTCCACCCTCAACTTTAAATCTGTTATCCGGCAAAAGCTGAGAGGAACGGATCATGTTCGTTTCCTTAACTCGTAGGCCAGCGCGATACTGTAATTCTGCAATTGTTTTGTACACAGGATTTTTCATATTATCGACTATTTTTTCCGGATGCAAATATTCTCTATGACCTGAAAAATGCTGCAATGTTTTGCTTGCCGATTGGCGGAGCGGCTTGATTGCAGAGCTAAAATCGTATGTTTTGCCGCGCGTAAATCTTTCGCTGTACATATTCAGGGCGGTCTCGAGCTTCTCAGCAGCTGCGGCGTACTGCATAAATGTCGCATGCGCAACGCCCTGATCTACTTTAGTTTTCAGATATGAGGCTATATGTTCGCTGGTTAGTTTTTCTATATCTTTGACATGAAATTTTTCCTTCGCGTGCTGCAAAATATGTCGCCATGTATCGCGATAGGCGTCGGCTGTCGCATATGAATGTACGCCGAGCTGCTTTCCAATTTCGTGCCAGGTTGCGCTCCGGGAGCCGCGGAAACCGGCAGTGGTGATAAATTCTCGAGCAGCTGCTTTTGCGGCGTGTTTGCTTGTTCCGATTGCATTAATACCGGATTTTTTAAAGAGCATGTGCACTTGATAGTTTGCTGATCCTTTCATTAATGATTTGACCTCCAAAGACCTCCAAGATTGAAGTATCTTGAACTGAAGTATCTTGAACTCCACGTGCCATCTAAAGGGTGACATAGAAGGCACAAAAAGTGCCAACAATAGGTTGTTCAGGCCTATCCTCTGCCAATTTTTTTGCTGCGTCCGCAGCAAGCCATCACTGGCGAAAGGGGAACCGCAAAGTGCGGAAAAATCGTCAGCGCGTAGCGCGCCGAACCCTGAAATAGGGCATGGGTAGATATTACCCATTAAACATATAGAAAATGTTTACATTCTCAGCTTCACTTTTGCATCGTTTACGACGATGCAGCGCGGTGAGACGCGCTTAAAGCTGGCTTCTGCCAGCTGCGAGCCTGCGGCTCGTGAAGGGCTTCGCCCTTATTGCCTGCCAATGGCAGGCAATGACGCTCCCTGCTCTTTTCCAAATTATACGCCTTCGGCGTAATTTGTCAAGTCCAGCTCGCTTTAGTTGCATCTGCTCGACTCTGTCTTCGCAGCGCAACTAAAGCGAGCTTATCTCCCTAATTTATTAAGTTTTTTCTATTCTCTTCCCTTGACAAATGCGACAAATCTATTATGATATATTTGTATGACAAATAATATGCGACAAGACGACAGCTATTACATCAGGCGTTTCGCAAGGATCACGCGCGAGGCGCAAATCGATGCGCTTGTTCGCGCATTGCGCATATCCCCTGAGCAAGCCGATATCGTACTTAAAAAAGTAATTGCTGAAATGAAGCGTCAAGAAACCTTGTTATCCCTCGCACATCAAAAGCGCGAGATCACCGAACAGGAAGCAAAGCGAATAAAAGAAATAAAGTTGCTGTGCATTCGTAAAAATACTGCCACTGCCAGAAAGGAAGGCAGGGTTCACCGGTTGGTAAGAACCAAGCTGTTTGCGGAAATCGATGATCTCCGCAAACGCAATATCAGTTGGCGCAAAATATCAGAGTATGTCAAAAAAGTATATCGACATCAAATTCCATACCAAACGCTGCATCGAGTTTATTCTCAATTAAGAAAAGAACTTTTTTTTGAAGATGACTGATCCTGGAGTTTTTTTGTCTGTCGGTATTATAATTTTGGCAATATGGAGCTTTGCTCTGATCAAGAAACAAAAAAAAGTAAATATAAAAATGCTGCACGCAAAAGCAGAACTGGAAAAAGCAGGGATAGTTGAAAAAGATTCAGAAAATAAGATAAAGACATACGAACAATTATACAATCAAAAAATAAAAGAAATAACTGCACTAAAGAAACAGCTTTCAGAACAGATTGAGAAAATCGAGAAGGAACGGGAAGAGATAAAGGTCAATAATCAAGATATTCTGGCAAGAGAAGAAGAATTAAATATTAATTTACACCAAGTCAACAAACTCGAGGCGGAATATCAAAAAGCGCTTGAGAAATGCTTAAGGGTACTTGCAAGAAAAAAGAAGGCGGTTAGGAAAACGTATCAAGGAAATAAAGGAAGGTCAAAAAAAATAATAAATGAAATAGATGATGAGATAAACCTGCTTAAATCCATTGATGAAAACATCAAAAAAGATAAAAAAGTTATGTGAAAAAAATCAGGAGATGATATATGGATGACATAAACCATGAGCATGAGATTGATATAGATGAGATATTGGATGAGGGGTATGCTGAGCTCGGAGACATTATCGTTTTTACAAAAAAAAATCCGTTTAACGCAAGGTTAATCAGAATCAAAACTGATAACGGTTATGAGTACAAGGAGATATACGGACGATCAACAAAAGCGATTAAACTCAGGAAATTCGGGATTGAATTGTCTGGCATTAAAATTTTATTTTTTGTTGAACTGCTTAAATCGTACGTTGCCAATCGTCTTGAAACCGGAAAAATTTATAAAATTGATGATGAAATTGTTGCCACGACAAAGAAAAACAGCGGCATGCTACATATATACAACATCGAATATATTGGTGAATACGATGTAAATTGCAAATTCGACAAGTTATATGCATCATATTACGCCAGCTGCATACAGACAATTCTGAGGACACTTCCACTTGTACCAGGACGTGAGGAAACTTTAATTCATTAATTTTGTGGGTTTGCAGGGTTTGGCGGCATCTCTAAAAAGTCCTTTAAAACGGTCTCAGATGCCTCGAGATTGATTTCGAGGTACAGAATACTGCCTGGCCATAAAAATCGCTTAATTTGGCTGTTTATGTATTCTTAAATTTGATATAATATCCTGTTGTTTCCTTTTTTGAGAAACAATTAACGAAAAACGTTATATCTGTATCTGATCCGTGCCTGATCTCCCCAAGATATTTTTTTAAAAAATTTTTGGTATTTTTTAGTATCTGTTTGTTTAGTGTAGTTATGGTTTATTCATTTTTTGTTTCCCGGGTGAGCGCTGTGCGCGAGGGCGTAGCCCTGCCTGCCCATAAGGGGCAGGCTCTTCCGCGGTAGCGGCTGCAGATATAAATTATTAACCGGCTTGAGCTGCTGCAGAGTTAATATATTATATAAGTTTTGTTTATTTTTAAAACACACACATTCGTGATTTTTTGTTTTTGCTGTTATTTTTTTTGATTTTTGTGATTTCTCAGTTTTTAGAGTGTGTTTTAATATTTTTAAGAGTTTTAAGAGTTTTGTCACACTTTTTTCAACCTGCATTTTTTGTTGGTATATATAGGATTTATTAAGGTTGGAAACTTTTTAAAAAACACTTTTCTAATGCTTTATGCTACTTTTCTAATGCTTTATGCTACTTTTCTAATGCTTTATGCTACTTTTCTAATGCTTTATGCTACTTTTCTAATGCTTTATGCTACACTACTTGAATTTTTAAGTAGTGTATTTACAATGATAGAAATACAAAAAGGAGGCTTCTCGTGTATAATGAACTTATGAAAAAGAAAGATATAACCTTTCCAAAACATAGTGCTTTAGTTGAAATATCTAATAGTCGAATAACAGCAATTCAACGAAAAGCCTTTGATGGAATGATTTATCTCGCGAGGGAACAGTTAAAAACTAATCCGATAAAATATAAATACAGTATATCTGCAAAAATACTCATGAATATGATAAGTATAGGTGAAGATAATTATACATACTTGAATAAATTTTTGTCTGAACTGAAGAATATAAACATAAAGTATAATATACTGGGTAAGGATAAAAAATCTGAGTGGGGTGAATTTTCAATGTTGGCAGGATATAGTTACAAAAACGGAGAAATAACATACTCATTTCCGCATCAAATTCAGGACGCAATTATTGATCCAGACATTTACGCTTGGATAGATATGGTTGTAATAAAAGGGTTAAAATCAAAGTATGCAGTAGCCTTGTATGAATACATACAAGATTATGTGAATGTTGGTCATCCGATCACGCTTGCACTTGATAGGTTTAAAGAGCTGATGGGGGTACCGGAAGGGAAATATAAGTCGTTCTTTAACTTCAAACAACGTGTTATTGACCAGGCCATGAATGAAATTAACGCCAGCCCTGGTATTAAATTTATAATTTCTATAACTCCTAAAAAGACAGGTAGAAGATATACGCATGTTTTTTTTACTATTAAACCAAAACAGCAAAAACAGCAGATAAAGCAGCAGCTTGATGGTCAACAGCTTAGTTTACTTCTATCTATGTTACCGGAGCGATATAGATCTAAGACGGCTGAGAGATTGCTAAACAAGCACAAAGATAAAGGTGCCGGGTATATCAAAGCGCAGATAGAATACACAAACAATGCCGAACCTAATCAGTATATAGCATATCTACGTAAAGCTCTTGAAAATGACTATGCGGGCTTTGAAAAAGGTGATCTAACGAAAGAACTTGAGAGACAAGAGAAAGAGAAACAAAGAAAAAGAAAAGAAGCCGAATTAAAAAAGAAACTCAAAGAGGAAGAGGAAAGAAAACAACTCAAGCTTGCATGGGAATCTTTGGATGAGGAGAAAAAAAACGAATATATCGCAAAAGCTGCGGTCCATAATACTTGGCTGCGGCAAGTGTTGATAAAAGGCGAAAAAAATAAACATGAGGAGCTGGTTGAAGGGATAGCCATGGAAGAACTTAAAAAGTATATGCAACATAAGCAATAGCAGATCATTATGCTGTTTTACTGGCTTGACAGCATACTGTTTTGCCGGTAAGCTGGTAAATGATGAAAACAATAGCGGTAGCAAACCAAAAGGGCGGTGTTGGAAAGACAACTTCTACTTTAGCTCTGGCATCTGCTGTAGCAAACAAGGGATATAATGTCTGCCTTGTTGACTTAGATCCTCAGGGTTCTTTAACTCTTTCTCTTGGACTAAATCCTGACACACTTGAAAAAACAGTCTATAACATCCTCATAAACGAACTAACCGTTGATGAAGTTGCGCTGAAAATAGGCAATCTTACCCTTTTGCCTGCAAATATAGATCTCTCTGCAGCAGAAATAGAACTTTTAAATGAGATAGGCAGAGAAAGTATTTTATCTGACATATTAAAGACGATTAGCAACAGATTCGATTTTGTCTTCATCGATAATCCCCCATCACTTAACCTCTTAACCATCAACTCTCTGGTGGCGGCCGATGGAGTGATTATACCTATAGAAACTAAGTTTCTCGGACTTAGAGGAATATCGTTGCTGCTTTCGACTATAGACAAAGTAAGAAAAAAATTAAATAGAAACCTTGAGATCATCGGCATAATACCAACCATGAGCGATAATACTGTAATGTCCCGTGAGGTTTTGGACGAGCTGAAATCAAATGTTGACAATATCACGGTTTATAAACCCGTCAAAAGAACTGTAAAGGTGGTGGAATCAAGTGTGGCTTATAAATCTATTGTTGATTTTAAGCCTTCAAGTGATATAGCCCAGGCTTATAAAAATATAGCGGAGGATTTGTTGAAGTGGCAAAAAAACCGAGCATAAAAGGCAAAGGCGCAGATATATTTTTCGGAGATCAAAAGCCAGCAAGACAGCAAGATGGTAAGCCAGTAAAACATCAAACCAGTAAAATGGTAAAAGCTACATTCTACCTTACCAACGAAGCTAATATTACCCTTGAAAAGATAAAGTTAAAAAGATTGGAAAATGGTGAAAAGATCGATAAGTCATCACTTATTGTAGAGGCAGTGCAACTCCTGAAGGATAAATACGGGCTTTAATTTCCTTGCCATAACACAATTCTTGTGTTATATTAATATTATAAAAAGGAGGAGCGATTATGGGGGATAAAGTCAGAAGCAACGTCTATTTAAATAAAGAGGACAAGGAAAAGGCTAAGTCTATATTCGGCAAATACGGCTTGAGTCTGAGCGATGCCATCAATATATTTCTTGCTCAATCTGTATATTCCAACGGCCTGCCCTTTAAGATCGAGATACCGACCAAGGAAACAGAGCAAGCGATGAGAGAAGCTGAAAAGGGCATAAATATGGAGAAAACAACCTTCGATGAGATTAAGATAGATGCAAAGAGAAGGATATCTGATTGCTGAATCTCCAAAGACATAAAGTCTTTGTCAAAGATGTCAGAAAAATTACCTTTACCAATGCTCAATATGAAAAATATATCAAATATCTTTCTATGCTGCTTAACGAGAAACCGCTACCTGCAGGATCCAGGGATCACCAATTAACAGGCAGATTTACCGGATTCCGTGAGTTTCATATAGGAGGCGATCTGGTGGTTGTCTATAAAATTGAAGCTAATGTCTTGCAGCTTATCCGGTTGGGAAGTCACAGCCAACTGTTCAGCAGATAAAAGAGCGTTAATACGGCAAGGAAATAACCTGCAAGGGTACAATATTACACGATTTA
>JALWSW010000085.1 GCA_027080125.1 Campylobacterales bacterium
CCTTTTTATTTTTTTTATGAATTACTTGATATGTCCGAACCACAAGAGAAACTTTTATATCTTCTTTGTGGAGGTGCAGGTGCAAGAGTTGGACAGGCACTCTCTTTAACTTGGTTAGACATAGATTATGAAAATAGAGAAGTGTATTTAATTGATCCAAGAAGTGATATGTACTCTCCAATGCTTGAGATACCTCGTGTATCACTTTTAAAAGAACGCTATAATATAGATCCGAATGTTGACAAGCCTCATGTGGATATAGCTTTTAAATACCCCATTCCCCTTGAATATGGACCACTTACTTTTATAACACATTATTTAGAATCAGAAGTATTTAAAACCTTTCGCTACATAGTCCAAATACCTGAATATGTAGCAAAACACCCTTTTGTTTTTACAACTTCTACTGGAAATAGGCTTTCTGTAGTACAAGTCAATAGATTATTTACCAAACGACTGAAACAATTAAAAGAAAAGTACCCTTTGAATCCAGAAGATGAAAACTATTTTCATATCAAACAACTTCATAAAGCTAAAGGAATTCACTCTCTGCGTCATATGTTCGCAGTAGCCATGGCTGATATTGGTCTGTCAGTACCGGAGATTGGCATAGATACAGCAAGAGCACTCACACAAAATATGCTTGGACATAAAAACCCTGCTTCAACTGAAGTCTACTTTAAAGTTGCAAATCTTGCAAAGAAATACTACAAAAGCATGATTAAAGAGATTGAAGATGGAAATAAACCGGCTATTGCCCAGCTTATAGAATATATGAGCCTCAGACAAACAAAAAAAGGAAACTATCATTATGGAAAAAAATAAAAAATCAAACATAGAATACTTTCTTGATGAAGCAAAAGAACAAAGATTGCAACTGCTGAAAAAGACATGTGAGCATATGCTTCGTAAAAATATTAAAATAACACCAACTACTGTTGCGGACCATATGATTAATTTAGCAACAAAAAATGAGCAAAAATATATATTGAAAAAAGATGCGTTGCGACTCAAACACCTAAAATGGCGATCTATAATTGATGAGTATGAAAAGATGCGCCTTAGTAATCCTATTAATATGCAAAATAAAAAAATTGATGTTAAATTTGCGGATCAAAGACTTTCTCAACAAAATTTACTTCTAAGAGAAAAAGTTGTAGAACTTTCAGAAGAGGTAACAATATTAAAAGCCGCACTACGCCGAAGAGATGTTGCACAAAAAAAGCCTAACTCTCTATTTCATAGGTCTCATGTAATTATTATTATTAACAGCAAGGCAATTACTCTCAAAATATGTCATGAGCAACCGTCTATTTGCCTTGCTAATAGGACTTTTTAAATTAAAAGTTGACATTGCATAATCACGCAACACTCTTCTAAAAATAAACTCATCTCCGTTCATTTTATTGCTCACAAATTTAGCTAAAACAAAGATAAAAAACTGATAGTCAACACCGTAAGCAAATATATTTTTTATATAAATAATTGGATAAAAAACCTTATTTCCGTGTTCATCTATATATTTAGCACAACGTATATGCTCATCAAAAAGTAAAGTAAAAAATACAGAAATATGTATCTCTAATAAGTTTTTCTTTCAATATTTATTCTAAACAGCCCTCTCTACTCCATAAAATATAGCATCTATACCATATCTATCTCTAATCTTTGTAAGACTTGTTGAGAGTGCCGCCATCTTCCTATCTT
>JALWSW010000086.1 GCA_027080125.1 Campylobacterales bacterium
CTCTGACTCTTTCTTGCCCTCAAGCGGTTTTTCCGCTTTTTGCTCTTCCGAGATGCTGTCGGCGTCTTTGCCTTCGTCTGATTCCTCTATAACAATTATCTGTTCATCTTGTTTTTCTGTTTCTATCTGATCATTTTGCATACTTTTATATTAGCATTTGAACTTCGGCAATGCAACAATAGGCATCAGTTCTTAGAGCAATATTTATTATCGTTAGTGCGAAGGCGGGAGTAGCTATATTGTTAAATAAGTTCGTTGTCTTGACATTCCAGAGGCGGACGGTAGAATAATTGATAATTGTTATCGAGGTTTTTTATGACAGAAAATACGGCGTTGTGGATTATGGCGATTGCTTTGGTTGTGGAGACGGTTGTTGTGGTTGCTTTTGCGGCTTTTGCAATCTTTGCTATTATAAAACTAAAGAAGACTCAGGATGATATAAAAGCTCGCCTTGAAAAGGGGCGGTTTTACGAGAATATAAACAATATATCCGAATCGGCATCCAATATAATGTCTGATATTAGCGATATGACAAAATCGCTTAGCGACGGAATCAAGAATGTAAAAAATTCCACCGAAAGCGTTTCGAATTTTCTCCGCCAGCTTGATTACGTAGCTAATAAGCTAAGTCAAACCGCCGGTGCTTTGTCGGATATTCCCGCCAATATAAATAAAGTCACAACCGATTCAATAAAATCTATAAAAACTGCTGTTGAAAAAGAATCGTCTGATATCTATATTGGTGTGAAAGCGGTTGTAAATGCACTAAAAAACATTATAACAAGGAGGAAAAATGTGCACTAATAATTTTGGAAAATATATGTTTAGCTTTCTTATCGGAGGATTGGCAGGTGCTGCCGTTGCAATTCTTTATGCGCCTGAAGAAGGGGCTAAAACAAGGGAAAATATAAAAAAATTTAGCAAGCAGAAAAAAGAGGATATCATAAAAAAACGGGAGGAGATTGTTGATAATATTAAAAATCTTTCCGGCAAACTTGCTGAATATGCCCAAAGTCTTGTCAGTGACGGAAAAGAGATGCTTTCAAGCCAGAAGGAAAAGCTGAAAAATCTTATAGAAGAGACCAAAAACGAGATTAAGAAAGAGAAGGAAAAACTTCAGGAGGTTGAGCAAGAGAATTTGGCATAATCTTTTATGCAAACAACTGAACGAACTTTGATATCCTACCTCTTCTTTTTTCTTTTTCTCGGAGCAGTAGGATATCTTTTTTTTGTCAAGCTTTTACCGGTAACAATTATCCTTGCGGTTTCTTATATTATCGAGGAGATGCTGCATCCTATGGTAATGATTCTAAACAGAAAAAAGATCCCCTTCTTTATCTCTTCTTTGGTGGTTGTTTTGGTTTCGTTTACCGTTTTTGGCTTACTTTTTGTATGGATTATTCCGTTGGTTTTTCATCAGATATCAATTTTTCAGAGTAATATTCCTGATATCGTGAATGAAGTATTTGGGTTTTTGAACTCAACATACAAGAAATTTTCCGCATATTTCGGCAACATCCCTCAGGGGAAAGAGTTGCTTGATGCTTCGGTAAATCATCTCCGAATCTGGGCAAGCGGACTTGCATTGAGCTCTTTTGGCGGAATAATAACCGGAGTCGGCGAAATTTTGAGTATGATTCTTCTTCCCTTTCTGGTGCTGCTTATGCTGCTTTACAGAGACACATATCAAAGCTTTTTCAAAGAGTTTATTGTGCAGATTTTCGGAGAAAAATATTATAAGGTGTTTCAGGATATAGGCAGTATGGTATTCGAATATCTGAAAGGAATTCTGATTGTAATTGTTATAATCGGCATAGTTATCTCATCGGGACTCTATCTTATGAAAATCAACTTTTCACTTCTTATCGGAATTTTTTCAGGTATAAGCTTTGTTGTTCCTTATGTCGGCTCGGTTGTAAGTATTGCGGTTGCTGTTATGGTGAGCTATCTTCAATATCACTCGTTGGGAGTGTCGTTGGAGGTTTTTATATTTTATGCGATTGTTCATTTTATTGGAGGAAATATTTTGATCCCGTTACTTTTTTCAAGACAACTGCGTGTTGACCCGCTTTCAACCCTAATTGCGATATTAATCGCCGGAGGGCTTTTCGGAGTCTGGGGAATTATAGCCGCTGTGCCGCTTTTCGGTGTGATTATCATTCTTTACAGGAATTTATTGGTGTTGTTAAAATGATAAAAAGAGCAAACTATGCTGATTCCGGGGTTAATGTCGAGCTTGCCAATAAACTTGTCAGCTTTTTGAAAAATAATGCTAATGATAAGAGAGTGATAAGCGGCATAGGGGGTTTTGCTTCTATTTACGATATAAGTAATCTGGGGAAAAATCCCTGCATAGTCAGTTGCACCGACGGGGTGGGAACAAAACTGAAAATTGCATTTATGCTTGAGAAACACGACACGGTTGGTATTGATCTTGTTGCAATGAGCGCAAATGATCTTGTTGCAATGGGAGCTACTCCTCTGTTTTTTCTTGATTATATTGCCACAGGCAGTCTCGAGGAGAATCAATTTAAACAGATAATTAAAGGTATTAAAGAAGGCTGTAAGATTTCAGGAATGAGTCTGATAGGCGGAGAGACCGCAGAGATGCCCGGTTTTTATAGCAAAGGCGAGTATGATCTTGCCGGTTTTGCAACCGGATGGGTGGAAAAAGAAAGAATAGTTGATGGCAAAAATATCAGCAACGGAGATATAATAATCGGAATAGAATCAAACGGCGCTCATAGCAACGGATATAGCCTTATAAGAAAACTGATATCTGAAAACCGAATTGATTTGAACAGGTATGAAGCTGATTTTTCCTGTTCTGTCGGTGAAGCATTACTCAAACCGACTTATATCTATACCGATGCGGTAAAATCGATAATCGATCTTGGACCTCACGCAATATGCCATATTACAGGGGGAGGAATCTTTGATAACATAGGGCGAGTTCTGCCTTCAGGGAAAGAGGCGGTAATAAAAATAAGCAATATTCCTGAGCAACCTCTCTTTTTGTGGCTTTCAGGTCTTGCTGATATGGAAACCGAAGAGCTCTATTCAACATGGAATATGGGAGTCGGAATGGCTGTTATATTGAGCGAGGAAAAAATCGATGAGGCTATCGAAAATATAAAAAGCAGCGGAATAAATGCTTTCGAAATAGGTTTTATCAAAAGCGGAAACGGAGTAAAAATTGCGTAAAAGAATAGGAATCCTTATTTCAGGCAGAGGCAGCAATATGGTTGCTATACTAAATAACATAAAATCAGGCAAGCTTGATTGCGATGCGGCTGTTGTTATCAGCGATAACAAAGATGCTGCCGGTCTTAAAAAAGCCGCTGAATTCGGAGTTCCCGTCAGGACGGTAGAATTTAAAAATAAAAAACAGTTCAACAATGAGCTTATAGAGCTGTTGAATCAATTTAATGTAGATTATGTGGCGCTTGCCGGGTTTATGAGAGTTGTTTCACACGAATTTGTGTCTGCCTTTGAGAATCGAATATTAAATATTCATCCGGCTCTTCTGCCCTCTTTTAAGGGACTTGAGGCTCAGACTCAGGCTTTAAATGCAGGAGTCAAAATTGCAGGCTGTACGGTTCATTTTGTTACCGATGATCTTGACGGAGGACCGATTATTATGCAGGCTGCGGTTCCGGTTAGCTCAAGCGATACATGCAAGAGTCTTTCTGAGAGGATATTAAAACTTGAGCACATTATCTATTCAAGGGCGATAGAGCTTTTGATTAAGGATAAATTGGAGATAAAATCAGGCAGAGTGATGATAAAAGATGAAAATATTGATCCGGAACAATTTATTATCGTTCCATAAAAACAGATGAGAGGTAAATATGCAACTTGAAGCGGTTATAGGACTTGAGACACATATAGAGCTTTCAACCAAGTCAAAGATGTTTTGCCCCTGCAGCACCGATTTCGGTGCAAAACCCAACAGTCATACCTGTCCGGTATGTCTTGCGCTTCCAGGGGCGCTTCCGGTGATGAACAAACAGGCTGTTGAATACGGAATAAAACTTGCCCTTGCGCTCGGATGCGATATAAGTCCGGTTTCCCGTTTTGACAGAAAACAATATTTTTATCCTGATCTTCCGAAAGGTTATCAGATAAGCCAATATGAGTATCCTGCTTTTATTGGTGGAACTGTTGAGCTTTCGGAAGGCAAAAGGATTCATCTTACAAGAATTCATATAGAAGAGGATGCTGGTAAGAATATTCACGGGGCAGGAGCTGATAATCACAGCTATGTTGATTTGAACCGAGCCGGTGTTCCGCTTCTTGAAATGGTAACCGAACCTGAGATAACCAGCCCCGAGGAGGCATCGGAGTTTTTGCGTAAAATAAGGCAGATTGTAAGATATCTTGGAATATCTGATGGGAATATGGAGGAAGGCTCGCTGAGATGCGACGCTAATATATCGCTTAAACCGAATTCTTCCTCCACTCTTGGCAACAAGGTTGAGATTAAAAATCTGAATTCATTCAAGCATGTGGAAAAAGCGCTCAGATTTGAGATAAAAAGGCAAAAAGAGCTCATATTAAGCGACCAGGAGATTGCTCAGGAAACAAGACTGTTTAATCCCCACGAATCGGTTACATATTCTATGAGAAGCAAAGAGGATTCGTTTGAGTATCGCTATTTTCCCGAACCCGATCTTCCGCTGCTAAAGATTTCGGAAGAGTGGATTGCAGAGGTAGAAAAAACGATTCCCGAGCTTCCGGATGATAAGAAGACAAGGTTTGTCAAACAGTATGGCATAACCGATTATGATGCAGGTGTGCTTACCGAATCGGCAGAACTTGCCGATTATTATGAGGCATGCTGCAAAAAATCAGCTAACAGCGCTCAAATTGCTCATCTTATATCAACCGAACTGCTTGCAATTACGAAAAAAACGGGGCAGGATTTTTCCGTTGTAAAACCGGAATATGTTGCAAGGGTATCCGAACTTATGGATAAAGGCTCTATTTCAATCAAGATTGCCAAGCAACTGTTTCCTATGATGGCAGAAACCGGAGACGACCCTGATAGCATAATCAAGAAAAAAGGATTGATGCAAATTTCCGATTCCTCGGCGATTGAAAAGATTGTTGATTCTATACTTGAGGTCAACCAAGAAAATGTGACAAAATTTAGGGCAGGAAAAACAAAGGTGCTGGGATTTTTTGTCGGAGAGGTTATGAAAAAGACCAGAGGAAAGGCAAATCCGAAAATTGTAAACCAGATTTTGCTCAAAAAACTCAATGCGGATAACGGCTGATTTTGTATGGATATTGTACTTAAAAATGGAATTCTGTTAGATCCGATTTTAAAAAATAAAAAGCGTACAGATATTGCAATTAAAAACGGACTAATTCATTCAATCGGCAAGACTAATAGCACCCAGGAGGTAGATTGTTCCGGCTATTTTTTGTTTCCTTCGCTTTTCGATCTTCATACTCATCTTCGAGAACCGGGATTTGAAACATCTGAAACAATGGAAACCGGATTAGCCGCAGCGGCACACGGGGGATATGGAACCGTCTGTGCTATGCCCAACAGTTTGCCTGTTAACGATTCTCCGGTAATCACAAAATATATCAAATATAGAGCAAAAGAGATCGATAAATGCAATGTTTATCCGATAGGTGCCATATCAGAAGGATTGTCGGGCAAGTCGCTTTCTGATATGTATAGCCTCAAAGATGCCGGTGTAATTGCCTATTCTGATGACGGATTTCCGGTAGAAAACGCTTTGTTGCTTAAAAAAGCGATGAAGATTGCAAAGTCTATCGATATGCCTCTTTTTTTGCATGAAGAGGACAAAAATTTATCGGAAAACGGCGTTATGAGAGCCGGCGAAATTGCGCTGAGGCTTGGACTGACGGGTATTCCTTCCTCTGCCGAATCCTCGATGATTGCAAGAGACCTCGAGATTGTAAGAGAAACCGGCGCAAGGGTCCATTTTTGTCATATAAGTTGTGCCAGATCGATTCAGCTTATAAGAGAGGCAAAAAAAGCTGGATTACCTGTAAGTTGTGAAGTTACTCCCAATCATCTTGCGCTTAGCGATGAGGATATCCGGCGATACGACGCAAATGCCAAGGTCAATCCTCCTTTGCCCTCAAAATCCGACAGAGAATTGCTTGTTGCTGCTCTGGCTGATGGAACAATAGATTTGGTTGCCACCGACCATGCTCCGCATACTGCCGATATGAAAGCTGCGGCTATAGAAGAAGCACCTTTCGGAATAAGCGGTATAGAAACCGCCTTGCCTCTGCTTTATACCAAGTTGGTAAAACCGGGTATAATCGATTTTTATGAGCTTCTTTACAGGATGTCGATTGCCCCTGCGGAAATAGCCGGTATAGAGCCTGATTTGATAAAAAAAGGAAAACCAGCTAATATAACTGTATTTGACCCTACTGAAAAATATGCTATCACAGAGGAGTTTTTTATGTCAAAGGGTAAGAACTCTCCCCTTATTGGTAAATCGTTGGAAGGAGCGGTAAAAGCAACTATATTTAAGGGTAAATTAAGCTACGGGAATTTATAGCGATGTTATTGAAGAAGAAAAAAATAGATGGCTCTAATTGGGACAAATGCAAAAATTGCGGTGAGCTTATATATCACGACGATTTAGTGGAAAATCTACATATTTGCAGTTCCTGCGGGGCGTATTTCAGGATGAGTGCGAAAGACCGGATTAATATGCTCTGCGATACAGGTAGCTTTAGTGAGATAAACAGGCAGATTAAATCCTACGATCCGCTCGGATTTGTTGATCTTGTTCCATACAAAGAAAGACTGGAGAATGCGAGAAAAAAGTGCGGAATGAATGAGTCGATTGTTACCGGTGTTGCATCGATAGAGGGTATAAATGTTGCAATAGGAGTAATGGATTTCCGGTTTATGGGCGGAAGTATGGGATATGCAACCGGTGAAAAGCTTGTTCGAATTATCGAATATGCTGCGAAAAAGAAGAGAGCGCTTGTAATAGTTTC